>NZ_LZPJ01000050.1:0-4878 GCF_001729365.1 Acinetobacter sp. YK3 | reverse complement strand
GATCATTCAGGCTTTTTTTTTAAATTCCGATATTACTTTGCAGCAGTTGCTTCGGTTGTAATATTTACAGTGATCTTGTCACCCACGTTAGGCACATAATTTCCGATACCAAATGCTGAACGGTTAAAGCTAGTGGTCGCATTAAAGCCAATTGCAGGTACTTTTGCCATTGGGTGCTCGCCTTGTTTATTAAGCACAGCATCTAATACCACAGGCTTAGTCACACCTTTAACAGTCAAATCACCTGTAATTTTAAAGTGCTTTTTGTCTTTGGTTTCTACTTTGGTACTTTTGAAAGTAATGTTTGGATATTTTGCAGCATTAAACCATGCTTCTTCCTGAAATTCTTTGTCTAAAGCAGGAACATTGGTATTTACGCTGCTTAAAGGAATCGTGACTTCAACTGATGAATTTGCAGGTTTTGCATTATCAACCTTGATCACACCCTGGATGTCAGTGAAGTTTGCACTTGGGGTAGAAAAACCAAAGTGATTCCAGCTGAATACAGTTGCTGTATGCGTTGGGTCAATTTTATAATCTACAGGCGCTGCCAAAGTTACTGAACTTGCTAACGCGACTGCTAAACCGAGGCTTAATGTTTTAAATTGCATTTTTCGTATCCTTGTTTGATATAGCCATTAGTGTATAGATCAAGTATTTTTATTCACTAGTCTTTATAAAACGATATGTTTCATCCATGCAACAATAAAAGCGTTACAGTTGTTATTTAAAACACCTATCATAAGACCATTCGCTACTCGACAATTGATTTGAGAAATAACATGATCAATTGATAAATTTAGATTTAAATTCTTAAAGATAAACAACAAGGTAGAATATGACTCATACAGTTCAAGCTCAAAATACTTCAACGCCTTATCGTGTTACGCTTACAGACGCTTCTGGTCATAGCTGGTATGCAGATGAACCTACAGACAAAGGTGGGCAAGATACCGCGCCAAATCCAGTTCAGCTGTTACTTTCCGCTTTAGGTGCATGTACAACCATTACCTTAGAAATGTATGCCAATCACAAAGGCATTAAACTTGAACATGTTCATGTCGATTTAGCCTTAAATCCGAATGGTGAACCTGAGGCAGGTCAAAATAATATTGAACGTAAAATTACTCTAAAAGGTGAATTTACTGAAGAGCAGCACAAACGTTTGTTAAAAGTCGCGGAAAGCTGCCCAATTCATAAGTTGTTAACGTCTAATATTTCAATTCAGAGTGAGCTGCATATTTAATTTTAATAAATATAAAAAAAAGCGCCCTATTCAGGACGCTTTTTTATACCACTTAATTCAATTAAGCAGTCAATTCTTTAACCGCAGCAACAACCGCTTCAGTGGTAATACCGAAGAACTGGAACAAGTCTTTTGCTGGTGCAGATTCGCCGTAAGTGGTCATACCAATCACTTTGCCGTCTAAACCAACAAACTTCCACCAGTAATCCACATGAGCCGCTTCAACTGCTACGCGTGCACGAATATGTGCAGGCAATACCGCTTCACGATATGCAGCATCTTGCTTCATGAACTCTTCAGCACATGGCATAGATACAACACGCACGCCTTCAAGTTGTGCATATGCTTCCATTGCCAATGAAACTTCTGAACCAGTCGCGATGATGATTGCTTTTAACTCGCCTTTCTCTTCAGCAAGCACATAACCACCTTTTGCAACGTTTTGAATTTGAGCTTCATTACGTGCTTGGAATGGCAAGTTTTGACGAGAGAAAATTAACGCTGATGGACCATCTTTACGTTGAAGTGCAGATTTCCAAGAAACCGCTGCTTCAACTGTGTCACATGGGCGCCATGTATTTAAGTTTGGCGTACCGCGTAATGATGCAATTTGTTCGATTGGTTGATGCGTAGGACCATCTTCACCTAAACCGATCGAGTCATGTGTATAAACATGAATCACACGTTGCTTCATCAATGCAGACATACGCACGGCATTACGCGCATATTCCATAAACATCAAGAATGTTGCAACGTAAGGAACGAAGCCACCGTGTAAAGCTACACCATTCGCAATTGCAGTCATACCGAATTCACGAACACCGTAATACACGTAGTTACCCGCTGGATTTTCCTGTACGCCTTGGCAACCTTTCCAAAGTGTTAGGTTAGAACCCGCCAAGTCAGCAGAACCACCTAATAATTCAGGAAGTAATGGACCAAATGCTTGTAATGTATTTTGGCTTGCTTTACGTGTCGCAATAGTTTCAGCTTTAGCATTGGTTTCAGCAATGAAAGCATCTGCTTGTGCTGCAAACTCAGCTGGCAAATCACCATTGATACGGCGTAATAATTCTGCTGCTTCAGTTGGATATTTTGCTTGGTATTGAGCAAACAATTCATTCCATGCTGCTTCAGATGTTTGACCTTTTGCTTTTGCATCCCAAGCTGCATATACATCTTCAGGAATAACAAATGAATCTTCTTTCCAGCCTAATGCTTCACGCGTTAAAACGATTTCGTCTTTACCCAATGGTGCACCGTGGCAATCTTCTTTACCTTGTTTGTTTGGTGAACCTAGACCAATAATCGTTTTACAGATAATGATCGTTGGTTTATTGGTTTCAGCTTTTGCTTCAAGAGTTGCTTGGCGAATGGCAGCAGCATCATGGCCATCGACATGAAGAACTTGCCAACCATATGCATTGAAACGTTGTTCAGTATCATCGCTGAACCAACCTTCCACTTCACCATCAATCGAGATACCGTTGTCATCGTAGTATGCGATCAACTTACCAAGACCTAAAGTCCCCGCAAGTGAACATACTTCGTGAGAAATACCTTCCATTAAGCAGCCATCGCCAAGGAAGCAGTAAGTGAAGTGATCAACAACGTTTAAATCGTCTTTGTTGAACTGTGCAGCCAAAGTTTTTTCAGCAAGTGCGAAACCAACTGCATTGGCAATCCCCTGGCCTAATGGACCAGTTGTTGTTTCAATACCAGGTGCATAACCATATTCAGGGTGACCTGGTGTTTTAGAATGTAATTGACGGAACTGTTTTAAATCTTCAATAGATAAATCATAACCAGTCAAATGCAATAACGCATATTGCAACATAGAGCCATGACCATTTGACAATACGAAGCGGTCACGGTTCGCCCATTGCGGGTTGGTCGGGTTATGATTTAAAAATTCACGCCAAACCACGTCAGCGATATCTGCCATCCCCATTGGTGCACCTGGATGCCCTGAGTTTGCTTGTTGCACAGCATCCATTGCCAAGACACGAATTGCATTTGCAATACGACGTTCATTTAAAGGGGTTGTCATAAGTCAGAATCCGATTAAATCAAATAAGATGAGAGAAGATGAGAAACCATCTTTCAAAAACTGCCACTATTGTCTTAAAAAAACGCCAATGGGTAAAGTCCAATAGACGATATTTCTTGTTTTTCACGCAATCATTTAGCATTAAGTGTGTAAATGTTCATACGATAGGCAGTACCAGCAATATCAAGTAAAAAATTTAAGCGACAAATTACAGATTTATTCATATAAAAAACCCTAAATATCAATTTCCCTGATACTCATATCAATAAAAACATCATGAAAATGAAATAAATTCACGCTTTTTAGTCAGCTTGTGCTAGTCCTATGCGTCAAGTCGATGTAACATACTCTGTCTTTTTGAAAATACCAATGATAGGACGTTCATGCGCGAGTATGCTGTTTTTACTTCAGAATCTGTAAGCGAAGGTCATCCAGATAAAATGGCTGACCAAATTAGCGATGCAATTTTAGATGCAATCCTAAGAGAAGACCCGTATGCGCGTGTCGCTTGTGAAACATTAGTAAAAACAGGTGCGGTTGTTCTTGCTGGTGAAATCACAACGACAGCAAATGTGGACTTTGAAGCGATTGTACGTCAAACCGTAAATGGAATTGGTTATCACCATTCTGACTTAGGTTTCGATGGTTCAACTTGTGCCGTGATCAACATGATCGGTAAGCAGTCTCCTGAGATTGCACAAGGTGTTGATCGCCAAAAGCCAGAAGATCAAGGTGCAGGTGATCAAGGTCTCATGTTCGGTTACGCAAGCCGTGAAACTGATGTGTTGATGCCTGCTCCAATCTCTTACGCTCACCGTTTAATGGAGCGTCAAGCAGAATTACGTCGTTCAGGTGCTTTACCGTGGTTACGCCCAGATGCGAAAAGCCAGGTAACGTTTGCTTATGAAAATGGCAAACCGGTTCGTTTAGATGCTGTTGTTTTATCAACTCAACATGATCCTGAAATTTCTCAAATTCAGTTAAAAGAAGCTGTCATTGAAGAAATCGTTAAACCGATCATTCCTGCTGAAATGTTCCATGCAGGTACTAAATTCCATATCAACCCAACAGGTATGTTCGTCATTGGCGGTCCTGTAGGTGACTGTGGTTTAACAGGTCGTAAAATTATTGTAGATACTTACGGCGGTATGGCTCGTCACGGTGGTGGTGCTTTCTCTGGTAAAGATCCATCAAAAGTTGACCGTTCAGCTGCTTATGCTGGCCGTTATGTTGCGAAAAATATTGTTGCAGCTGGTTTAGCAGATAAATGTGAAATTCAGGTGAGTTATGCAATCGGTGTTGCTGAACCAACTTCAATTTCAATCAACACTTTTAACACTGGTAAAGTATCAGACGAGTTAATTGTTCAACTTGTACGTGAACACTTTGACTTACGTCCATACGGCATTACCCGTATGCTGAATCTGATTCAACCAATGTATAAGCAAACAGCAGCTTATGGTCACTTTGGCCGTGAAGGTTCTGACTCTGCTTTTACTTGGGAAAAAACAGATAAAGTAGATATCCTGAAAGATGCAGCTGGACTCTAATCCACGGCTCTTCAATAAAAAAGCTCGCAATT
>NZ_LZPJ01000049.1:0-53207 GCF_001729365.1 Acinetobacter sp. YK3 | reverse complement strand
GGTTTGTTACGTTCAAACTTGGCTTTAGCCATGATGATCTTCCTTTATAAACTGCTCATGAGGGTCGCCCATGAGCACTTGGTTTTTAACTAAATTTTAGTTGGGTAATATAGTAATCGAAAGATTACTCGTCGTCACCTTTTTTACCGCCAGCTTGGAACTTAGCGATGATGCCTTCCGCAACGTTACGTGGAGTTTCAGCGTATTTAGCGAATTCCATAGAGTAAGTCGCACGACCTTGAGACATAGAACGCATTTGAGTCGCGTAACCAAACATCTCAGCAAGTGGTACTTCAGCTTTAATAGCTTTAGTTCCGCCAGGAAGATCGTCCATACCTTGAACCATACCACGACGACGGTTTAAGTCACCCATGATATCGCCCATGTAGTCTTCTGGAGTTTCTACTTCAACTTTCATGATTGGTTCAAGAAGGATAGGATCTGCTTTCATGAAACCGTCACGGAAAGCGTATGAACCTGCCATTTTGAACGACAATTCATCAGAGTCGACATCGTGGTAAGAACCGTCGAATAATGTCGCTTTGATACCCACAACAGGGTAACCAGCCAATACACCATTCTTCATACGTTCTTGAATACCTTTGTCAACCGCACCAAAGAATTCTTTAGGTACAGTACCGCCGACAACTTCTTCAGCGAATTCGTATTCTTTACCAGCTTCTTCAACATCCATAGGCTCTAAACGAACATATACATGACCGAATTTACCTTTACCACCTGTTTGACGAACAAATTTACCTTCTTGTTCAACAGACTTCTTGATGGTTTCACGGTAAGCAACCATTGGTTTACCAATGTTCGCTTCAACGCTGAATTCACGCTTCATACGGTCAACGATGATGTCAAGGTGAAGCTCACCCATACCAGCAATAATTGTTTGACCAGATTCTTCGTCAGTACGAACGCGGAACGATGGATCTTCTTTAGCCAAACGACCTAAAGCGATAGACATTTTTTCTTGGTCAGCTTTAGTTTTTGGTTCAACAGCCAATGAAATTACTGGCTCTGGGAATTCCATACGCTCAAGTGTAATGATGTTTTTCTCATCACATAATGTATCACCAGTAGTAACGTCTTTAAGACCTACACACGCTGCGATATCACCTGCACGGATTTCATCAAGATCTTGACGTTCGTTCGCATGCATTTGCACGATACGACCGATACGTTCACGCTTAGATTTAACTGGGTTATAAACCGGATCACCTTGTTTAAGAACACCAGAGTAAACACGTACGAATGTTAAGTTACCTACGAACTTATCGTTCATGATTTTGAACGCAAGCGCAGAGAACGGAGCTTCGTCAGATGCTTCACGAGACGCTTTAGTTTCGTCTTTGTCGTCAAGGATACCTTCAATTGCTTTAACTTCTGTAGGAGAAGGCAAGAATTGAATTACAGCATCCAACATACGTTGAACACCTTTGTTCTTGAACGCAGAACCACAAAGCATAACTTGAATTTCAGATGCTAATGTACGAGCACGTAAACCAGCGATGATTTCTTCTTTAGAAAGATCGCCTTCTTCTAGGTACTTGTCCATTAACTCTTCAGATGCTTCAGCCGCAGCTTCAACCATCTTAGTACGCCATTCGTTTGAAGTATCAACGAGGTCAGCAGGAATTTCACCGTATTCAAACTTCATACCTTGAGATGCTTCATCCCAGATAATCGCTTTCATTTCGATGAGGTCAACTACACCTGTAAATGTATCTTCTGCACCAATTGGCACAACGATAGGTACAGGATTACCGCCTAAACGTGTTTTAACTTGCTCAACAGCACGGAAGAAGTTTGCACCAGTACGGTCCATCTTGTTCACGAATGCTAAACGAGGCACTTTATATTTGTTTGCCTGACGCCATACAGTTTCAGACTGAGGTTGTACGCCACCAACTGCACAGTAAACCATGCACGCACCGTCAAGAACACGCATAGAACGTTCAACTTCGATTGTGAAGTCTACGTGTCCCGGTGTATCAATTACGTTGATACGGTGTTGTTGGAATTGGTTAGCCATACCAGACCAGAAACAAGTTGTAGCAGCAGAGGTAATTGTAATACCACGCTCTTGCTCTTGTTCCATCCAGTCCATTGTTGCTGCACCGTCGTGTACTTCACCAATTTTGTGAGATACACCTGTGTAGAACAAAATACGTTCTGTTGTAGTTGTTTTACCTGCGTCAATGTGCGCAGAAATACCGATGTTACGGTAGTTACTAATTGGGGTTTGGCGAGCCATGATGTCTACATTCCTAAATGTTATATTTAAAACAGGACGCATCAATTAAATTGATGCGCACGAATATCCAAGCAGGCAACTTAAATACCCGCAAAGCCTCCACTTTGATAGAGAGCGATGTTGAATCGAGCTGCGGTACGCATGAATATTCTCCTGATTAGGGACTGTTTTATCCGCTTAGAAACGGTAGTGAGAGAAGGCTTTGTTGGCTTCAGCCATACGATGCACGTCTTCACGTTTTTTGATCGCTGCACCTTTACCTTCAGCTGCATCAAGCAACTCACCAGCAAGACGTAAAGCCATCGTTTTTTCAGAACGCTTAGCAGCAGCATCTACTAACCAACGCATAGCTAGAGCAGTACGACGGGATGGGCGTACTTCCATAGGTACTTGATAAGTAGCACCACCAACACGGCGTGCTTTTACTTCAACCATAGGACGAACTTTTTCAAGAGTAGTCTCGAAAAATTCAACTGGGTCTACTTTGTTTTTTTCTTGAACGCGGTCTAAAGCACCGTAAACGATACTTTCAGCAATAGATTTTTTACCATCTTGCATTACGTGGTTCATGAATTTAGCGATTGTTTGGCTGCTAAATTTTGGATCTGGAAGGATCTCACGAGCAGCGACTACGCGACGTCTTGGCATTTTAATACACCTAATAATATGACACTTCAGGATAATCCAGCAGTTTGTACAAGTGTCATGTACACGACGCTGGCCTTACTATACGTCGCTTGAATTACAAATCTATGAAGAATTCAAACAAGCGAAACGCTAAAGGAATGCTTGGGCTAGTTTCCTAGAATTACTTCTTAGGACGCTTAGCACCATATTTAGAACGTGACTGGTTACGATCTTTAACGCCAGCACAGTCTAAAGAACCACGAACGGTATGGTAACGTACACCTGGTAAGTCTTTAACACGACCACCACGGATAAGAACAACACTGTGCTCTTGTAGGTTATGACCTTCACCACCGATGTAGCTAGATACTTCAAAACCTGAAGTTAAGCGAACACGGCAAACCTTACGCATTGCTGAGTTAGGTTTTTTAGGTGTAGTAGTATAAACACGTGTACATACACCACGACGTTGTGGACAAGCCTTCAACGCAGGAACTTTTGATTTTTCAATCAAAGTCGTACGACCCTTACGGATCAACTGATTTGTTGTTGCCATTTGGCAATTCTCCCGTTATTAAACAACCTTAAAAAAAGAAAAGAACCTCTTTTTAAGGGCACATAATTGTAAGCTAAGAAGTAAAAATGGTCAACATTGTAAGTGCTGACCATTTCTTGGGTTTGTTGTGTTTTGATGTCTAGAACATCACACCATAATTAGCTATGTTTTGTTGAAGCAGGTTCTACATCAATTGATTTCTGTTCAGTCGTGAGTTCTGTTTCGCTCTCGTCAAATATCTCGTCTTGCTCTGCCTTCAACGCGGGTTGCTGTTCCGTATGTTCATGTTCAACTACATGCTGTTCTGCAAGTTGTTGAATTCCCTCTTCTACTTTTTCATCCACTGGTGTTTTGGGCGCATCTGTATCTTTGGCCTGAATCGAAACATTGGTAATCACATCATTTTTTGATGTCTCAGAACTTAAACCTTGCTTAGCCTCTTCCTCGGTTGCATTCAATAAACGCGGCGTCGCTTTTTTCAATAAAGCTTCCGCTTTATAGTAGGCATCTAATGGAGAAATATTTTCGTTCGGATGTTCATTTAAATAGAAACGTGCCGCACCAAAAATAGATTGTGATTTATGTCCGACATCTTCTAGCAATCGCCAGCTATAAAAACCACTTAAAGCAGCACCAGCAACTGGGGTTAATTTACCCACCACGGACACCTGAGGAACACGGTTTAACCATCCAAATTTAAACTGTCCTTGTTCATCTACCAGCCATTTTTTGACTAAATCAAAATCATTATTTGATCCAAGCAATTGTTGGAACTGTTGCAGGTCATGCGTTTCCAGCATAGATTTCAAGGCTTTTAATGCAACCAATAAGGTTTGTTTTTCGGCAACCAGACTCAAATCAATCTCTTTAAAGATGAAAGCAACAATCTCTTGATCATTCTCTTCTGACAAATCAAAGCCATGTGAACGTCCAGTCTGATAAATGGTTCGCAAGGTCAAAACAATCGATGCTGGAATATCAATGGCCGCGCCCCAGACACCTGTTGCACCTGTCACAGCGCCCTGAACGGCTGCCAATAATTTATTTTGTTCAATAAGCGCCTGACTCAAACGTTGCGAACGACCTGTATCTTTGGTGAGTTCCATAATGTCCTTGACCCCTGCTTCTTCAAGGATTTTCTCCGTCAGGGAACTATTCGAACTAAACTCATTCAACCACTGGAATAAATAGTCAGATGCTTTTTCACCCAAATCAGGAGATACAAAAGACGCAATACTGTTCACGCGCGTGTAATGACGACCAAGGAACTGATGTGAAAGTTTCGGGAACTGCTGACGTAACATTTGTTGCGGACTTTCGTATTTTTCCACTTCAAATGGACTTTTAAAACGCGCTTTTCCTTCTATTGTATGAGATGAATTTGCAAGATCGGCCCCAGAGGTGATTGGCGCCACTTGCAGTTTTTGTAATTCTGAACTGAGCTTTTTAGCCACTCCAAAGGCTTGTGCAAATAAACCTGAAGATTGCTTGTTTTTAGATTTTGTCATCAAGTACCTCTGTTGTGTAATGTGTGCATTTCTAGGTAAATACTAGGTTGAATGCAGATTTATCTCAACTTTTATGTGTGTACTTTCATTACGTTTCGTCACCATAAGTGCAATATTTACGAATATTTACACAACTGGAAATAGGCATAAAATTTGCCATAAGAAATAAAAAACCTTTCTGCTATCATGGTGTCATTCACTCATAAGCCATTTTAATCGTTATTTTCTCCTGATTTGTATTCATAGCGAGATGCACAGGGCTTAAGTATTACCATAAAAGGGATCTGTAAATGAAACGTGTTGTAATCACTGGTATGGGCATTAACTCATGTATCGGTAACTCTTTAGAAGAGGTCACTCATTCTTTAAAAAATGGAATCTCAGGCACACGTTTAAACCCAACTTATGCAGAACTGAATTTCAAGAGCCATGTTAGCGCTGCAGCTGAACAAGATTTTGATGGCATTGATCGTAAACTGAAACGCTTTATGGGCGTTTGTGCGATGTATGCATACAATGCAGCTGTTGCAGCCGTTGAACACGCTGGACTGAAACAAGAAGATTTGGCAAACAATCCACGTTACGGTATTGCTGGCGGTTCAGGTGGTAACTCGACTGCATCTGTTGCAGAAATGATCAAACTGCTAGAAGAAAAAGGTGCACGTAAAATCGGTCCTTTCTTCGTGCCACGTAATATGTCAAACACCATTACTGCAAACGTAGGTGTTGCATTTAAACTGCAAGGCGTTGCGCACTCGATTACCAGCGCATGTGCAACTTCTGCCGACGCAATTGGTTATGCCTACAACCTGATTCAATTAGGTAAACAGGATTTAATGCTTGCTGGTGGTGGTGAAGAAGATCACTGGTCACAAAGCTTATTGTTTGATGCGATGGGTGCATTATGTTCAAAATATAATGACACACCAGAAACTGCTTCACGCCCATATTCAAAAGACCGTGACGGTTTTGTGATTGCTGGTGGTGGTGGTTTCGTTGTACTTGAATCACTTGAACATGCACAAGCGCGTGGCGCGAACATCCTCGCTGAAGTCATTGGCTACGCAGCAAATAGTGATGGTGCTGACATGGTTGCACCAAGCGGTGAAGGTGCAACACGTTGTATCATCATGGCATTGGATGAAGCAAAACAGCATGGCGTAGAGCAAATTGACTATGTCAACACACATGGTACTTCAACACCAGCGGGTGACGTAACCGAGCTTAAAGCAATGGAACGCGCATTTGGTGATGGTCAGGTTCCTCCACTCAGTTCAACTAAATCAATGACTGGTCACAGCTTAGGTGCTGCCGGCGTTCAGGAAGCGATTTATTCTGTATTGATGATGCAAAATGACTTTATTGCACCAAACATCAACGTGACTGAGCTTGATGAAGGCGCACAAGGTTTCGATATTGTACTTGAAAAACGCGATACAAAACTGAATACTGTGATGAGTAACAGTTTTGGTTTTGGCGGTGTTAACGCCTGCCTTATTTTCAAGAAGTGGGATGCATAATCCTACTTAGTAGGATTATCGATGGATGCACCTTCTGATGCTTTCTTGTGGGTAAAAGCATTACATATTATTGCCGTGGTTTGCTGGTTCGCTGCATTGTTCTACTTACCACGCCTTTATGTCTACCATGCCATGAGCGAAGATGCCGTTAGTCATCAACGCTTTGAAGTCATGGAACGTAAGTTATATCGCGGGATCATGTGGCCGTCTATGATTGCCACATTAATTACCGCCCACTTTCTGGTCGACTGGGGTGATGCAACCCGACATTATCATGAAGCCTTATGGTTTTATCTCAAGGTTGGTCTGGTCGGTCTTTTGGTGATTTATCACCTAGTGTGTGGTTATTACCGTAAAAAGCTCATTGGCAATGCCCACTACAAATCACATAAGTTCTGGCGCTTCTTTAATGAAATGCCAACCCTGATCTTATTTGCGGTGGTTATTCTCGTTGTCGTAAAACCTCAGTTCTAACTGAGGTTTTTTTATTCTAGAATAAATACCATCATTTTGTTCACACTTGAATGTCAGATGATCAAAGCACTTCAACAGCCTATACAACAATTAAAAAACTGGTTCATTGCCAACTTAATCGTTTATCTCAAAATGAATCAGTTCAACTATCGCGGCTTAACCTCTGGCGAGATTGACATGGCACGTCCAGTCTTTGGTGACTTGATTAATTATGCACAGATCAAAATTTTTAATATCCCCTATTTACCGTGGCAACCCGTAAATATTTTTATGGCACCGAATGGCAACTTATTTGTGCATCAAAAATATTTTAGTGCTGATTATTCAAAGTGCTCTCTCCCCTTACAAGGGATTTTTATTCATGAGCTGGCCCATATTTTACAGTTTCAGCAGCACACCAATGTGATTGTCAAAGGTGCAATTCTTCAATTGGGTTATTATCTCAGTTTCAAGCACTACGATCCTTATCGATATCAATTCAAATCCGATAAGGCCTTCTCCAGCTACAACATCGAACAGCAAGGAGATATTGCACGCGATATTTTTTTCAAGAAAATTCCCAATATTATTCTGAGAAAATAAAAAAGCCCTGTCATTCATATACAGGGCTTTTTAAGTTAGACCATCGCAATTGGTATTATGCAGCTGTGCCTTTGCGAGTTTCATTCGTAGGTTCATGATCGACATCCATATCAGTTGTAAAATCTACACGCATTGCATCCTTAACAATGGTACCCATACGTCCAACACTAATCGCTAAACCTAAAGCGATGATTGGCAATAAAATTGTTGAAGTCATAATTTCTCACCTCACTTCATTCAAAGAGAATCTAATTTTTAAGCTTGTGGCTCTTGCTCACGGAACATGACTGTACCAATACGACCAACAACGACAGCTAAACCAAACGCAACAACTGGAAATAATAAAACTGACATATCTACCACCTCTTGATTTGAGTGTTGTAATACACCTGAGTGATCTCAAAATGTATAACCCTTCACATTAATCAGGATCATAGCAGTGCACAAATGTACACTCAAGTGTAGCAAAGATATTCCCGACAAACGGTATATAAAACACCCAATACAAACATAAACAACTGAAATAAATATATTTTTAATTAAGTACAGTTGTTTTTATTTTTTCATAAATTTTTAACAGGTTTATTAAAGTCACTCTTTTTATTAGAAATTTTAGACGTTATTGGAACTGTCACTGAGACGTCATGTCAATGTGCGAAGCTGACATGAAAAAAACTTGATGTGGTTATATTCAATTTATTCACAATCATGCACCATAACTACCTAAACATTGAGAAATGTTGCTTTTTCATACAGAAAAACTCGTTATTTTTACGCAGAAAAATGTGCATTTAGTATATATTAGTAAACTTGTCATTTTTCTTTAAGATATAAAATGTTTGGCGCCATGATATACAATCGTTTTTAACAACTATACTTATATAAATCAAAAACTTGTGTATCAAAACTTGTTAAGACTTAGGATTAGGTTTGAATGAAAAATTTTAAAATTGCCCTTGCTCAGTTCTCTCCGCATATTGGCAATGTTGACTCAAATACTCAAAAGATGATTGAGCAAGCAAATTTAGCGAAACAACAACAGGCTGATTTGATCGTCTTTCCAGAACTTTCAACCATCGGTTATCCAGCGGAAGATTTAATCCTTCGCCCAAATCTTCAAAAACGCACTCAAAAAGCTTTTGCTCAATTAAGTGAAGTAAAAGACATCGTAATGGTATTTGGTTTTGTGCACCAAACCGAAGATGGTCATCGTTATAATTCTGCTGCGGTGATGAAAGATGGTCAGGTATTGGGTATTTACAACAAACACAACCTGCCAAATTACGGCGTGTTTGATGAAAAACGTTACTTTCAGGAAGGCCACCAGCACCTTGTTTTTGAATATTTAGGACACAAATTCGGTGTCTTGATTTGTGAAGATGTCTGGTCGCTCAACACGGTTAAGCAACTTAGCCAACTCAATGTTGAAACCGTACTGGTCTTGAATGCTTCTCCTTATGAAGTGGGTAAACCACAGCATCGTATTCAGACGCTGAATGAATTGGCGAAACAGCTACACCTGAATATTGTTTACGTTAACCAAGTTGGCGGACAAGATGACCTGATTTTTGATGGTTCTAGCTTTGTAAGCAACAATAATGGTCAACTTGCATTACAAGCGCCAAGTTTCCAAGAATCTGTTCATTTTGCTGAATATGATGCTGAACAAAAACAGTTCAAAACTGCTGAAGCCATTCCAGCTTTGGAAACCTTTGCTGAAATTTATCAAGCATTGGTCATGGCAACCCGTGACTACGTGCAACGCTCAGGTTTCCCAGGTGTTATCCTCGGATTGTCTGGCGGTATCGACTCAGCATTAACAATGGCGATTGCTGTTGATGCAATTGGTGCGGATAAAGTACAAGCCGTCATGATGCCGTATACCTACACCTCACAAATGAGCGTAGAAGATGCGACTGAACAAGCGCGTCGTATGGGTGTGACTTTCGGTATTGCCGAGATTCATCCAATCGTGAATAGCTTCATGCAGACACTATTCCCGTTCTTTGGCAACTCACCTGCCGATGCAACAGAAGAAAACCTGCAAGCACGTACTCGTGGCACTCTGCTCATGGGCTTATCAAACAAGTTTGGTAATCTTGTGCTTTCTACAGGGAACAAATCTGAAATTTCGGTAGGTTATTGCACCCTTTACGGTGATATGGTTGGTGGCTTCTCTGTACTTAAAGATGTCTATAAAACTATCGTATTCGAATTGGCTAAATACCGTAATACACTGGAAGAAACGCCAGTTATTCCTGAACGTGTAATTATCCGCCCACCATCAGCAGAACTTCGTCCAGATCAAAAAGATCAGGATTCATTACCTGCTTATGATGTACTTGATGCTATCTTGTATGCTTATATAGAAGAAGACCTCAGCCAGGCCGATATCATTGCTAAAGGTTATGAAAGCGATGTTGTCGAGAAAGTAATTCGTCTGGTTGATCGCAATGAATACAAGCGTCGTCAGGGCGCGATTGGGCCACGTATCAGTTCACGTGCTTTCAGTCGTGAACGACGCTACCCGATCGTCAACGGATGGACCGCGAATGACTGAAAAAATTGTTTCTGAAAAGTCACAATTACTTGCTCAAGCACTTTTGCTTGAGCAAGTTAAGTTTTATAAAAACCAACTTACAACACAACTTTCTGCTGATTTCTTTCAGCAATTTATTCAGCTCTTTCTGCAACACGCACCCAACATACAACTCAAAGAAGTGGTTGAATTAGCGCAAATTCAGGCCGTTGTAAAACGCTATGCCTTTGAAATGCAGCTTGGTGCAGGTTTACTGGAGTTTATTGGAGAAATTGCGCAAAGACTGCATGTCTTTTCCCTACAATCATCAGCGCAATTACAAGATGTATTTTCAGACCACCAATTTGAAATGTGGCTCTCCAAATTTCTGGAACTTGAAAACATCCGCCATTATTTAAATCAGTTCTTAAAAGAAAGCCCTTCTATTCAGCAATTGTGCCAATACATTGCAACGACGACCTTACAAAACAAGTTACCTAAATTATTTACCCAATCAGATGAAGAAAGAATTTCCGAAAGTAAATATGAGTGGCAACAAAAATTAAAAAGCTTTTCTCACCGTCAGCAGCAGCGTATTGAACAGAAAATCGAGGAAAGTATTGCCCGATTTATTCAAGAGCAACTGGCTGATCTCAGCCTGCTTTCCAATGATGATCTGGAAAGTCTGGCGCGTAATGTCTGGGATGATAATAAGGCCAAACCTTTATCAGAATATACCAAACAGGTGACTCCACTGGATGTGGAAGAATTCTTTGTCATGATCTATGAATACTGGAAAGAATTACGCCAGTCTTCTTTCATACAGGATTTAATCCTCTATGGCGTCAAGGTCTTTTATGATTTCTATAAAGATGAAAGTCTTGCAGATGTCTTTGCTGCAATTGGCTTGGAAGAAGCAGACCTGTTGAATGAAGCGGTACGTTTTTATCCAAAAGTTGTGGTCGCGTTAGATGAACATGATGTACTCGAACCGATCATTACCCTCATTCTGAAACCGTTCTATGAAAGTTCCGACACGCTCGCGACGATCGAAAAACACCTATAAAAAATAAAGCCTGTAAATCAATTTAGCATTTACAGGCTGCACATCTCATTATTTTTACATCATACAGATAAAAAGAAACCACGCAGGAGCGTGGTTTTTAAAATGGTGGCTATGACGAGACTTGAACTTGTGACCCCCGCATTATGAGTGCGGTGCTCTAACCAACTGAGCTACATAGCCGTAAACTGTGTGCGCATTATCTAGTTTTACTTCTGATGGGTCAAGTCTATGATCTTGAAAATAGAAGATATATGCACGGTTTTTGCACAAAGATCTTATCAATTGTACATTTTTTAATTCAATATCCATTCTGGTCGAAATTTCTGTGCAATCTTCCTGCTTGAACTTCCCACAACACAGCTTTTGAACTTAGTGCTTTTCCTTATACGATGTGTAGGAACAGCCAATGCATGCCAGCATAATCATCATAATGGCCAGAACCTGATAAATATTTAATGCTTCGCCTAAAATATACCACGCAGCCAAAGCACTAATCGCAGGTGAAGCACTGAGTAAAATCCCAAAAACATGTGCTGCCAGTCGCCTCATCGCCATGATATCCAGCAAGAAAGGAATCATGCTTGAGAACAAGGAAACAAATACACAAGTAAAGAAAACTTTATAGGAACTCATTACTAAATCCAAATGCTGGACACCAACAGGGAGAGCAAATAAAGTCGCGACCAGCATCCCGACCGCCACAGAACTTCCACCAGATGAAGCCACCCGTCGACCATAGATGATATAAAGTCCCCAACAGACAGCCGCACCTAACGCAAAGCACATGCCGAGATAACTAAAATTCTGGTTAATTCCGCCAAATGGTAATATCACTATGCCTATAAGTGCACATCCTACCCACAGCAGATCCTGCTTGCGTTTGGACATCAACATCGCAACAGCCAAAGGCCCTAACACTTCAATTGAAATGGCGATACCAACCGACATATAGGAAAAAGCTTTATAAATTAATAGATTCATGCCACTAACGAGCATGCCGTAAATTAGCAAATCGCGCCAGTTGGTCTGCCGATAGAACAATTGCCACGGCCTGAAAATAATAAACAGAAGAATAGCGGACAAGCCAAGACGAACCAGAGCGACAGTTTCTGCACCCAAAACAGGAAATAACGTTTTGGCTACGGCGGCCCCCACCTGTACAGATATCAAAGATAAAGAAGCAGCAAGAAAGGCCATGCCTTGCCTAGAATCCAGTCTCACCATGACCATCCCCTGCGATGTAGAAATGCAATTTTAATTCACACATCCACGTTTAATTCTGCGATTTTATGCAAGAATATGAGTAAATTACTCTATATTTTTCTTAGGATGAGAGATTTAATCGTGTCAGATATTTCACTGGATCAGTTTGATTATGCAATTTTAAGGCAACTACAACACGACAATAAAATGTCGCATCGAAAAATTGCTGAATTGGTGAATCTTTCTCAAGCTTCAGTACAACGGCGTATAGCCCGACTTGAAGAAGAACAGGTGATTGAAAAAAATTGTGCCGTGCTTAATCCGAAAAAGTTTGGCGAAAAGATTACTTCAATTATTGAAGTCCGTTTAGCAGAAGACCGCTCTATTGTGATGGATCGGGCCAAACAATATTTTGCCAATGTCGATGAGATTCAGCAGTGCTATTTCGTCAATGGCGGCGTTTCTTTTATTATCATTATGATTTCAGACACCTTATCTCACTTTGAAGCCTTGGTACGTAAGCACTTTGCAGATAATCAGGATGTCAGAACCTATCGGACGCTAATTGTTTTAGATCGGGTGAAAGTCGGATTAGAATTATCCATTTAAAAAACAGCAGATAAAAAGAGACCACGCAGGAGCGTGGTCTATAAAATGGTGGCTATGACGAGACTTGAACTTGTGACCCCCGCATTATGAGTGCGGTGCTCTAACCAACTGAGCTACATAGCCGAAAACTGTGGGCGCATTATCTTAACTTTCGCTACACACGTCAAGCACAATTTTCAAAAAATTTAAGAAGTGGGCCTATAAGCCGGGTTCTGTCGAGGACGATCATTCCTCTAGGCGTACAATCACTCATACGCTCAAGCGACCTACCCGAATCCAGCACGGGCCGTGCCTCAGGATTCCTATTTGGTCTTGCTTCAGGTGGGGTTTACCTTGCCGTGAACTGTTACCAGACACGCGGTGCGCTCTTACCGCACCCTTTCACCCTTACCTCACGAATGAGGCGGTCTACTCTCTGCTGCACTTGCCGTCGGCTTTCGCCGCCCAGGCGTTACCTGGCACCTTGCCCTTTGAAGCCCGGACTTTCCTCCCCTGTTTCAGTCACGGAGACCTCCACAGCAGCGACCGTCCGGCCCACTTCGTGGCGCATCTTACCAAAGTTCGCTGTTAATTGCTCGCATTTTTTTGTGCAGTCAGTTTTTTATATTTCTCCATCAACTCATCATGAGATTCCACATGTTGAGGATCCAGAGGAATACAATCGACTGGGCAAAATAACTGACACTGTGGCTGATCATGGTGTCCAATGCACTCGGTACAGAGTGCTGGATTAATCTCATAAATCAGCTCACCCATATAAATGGCGTCATTGGGACAGACAGGTTCACAGACATCGCAGTTAATGCATTCATCTGTAATATATAAAGACACGTTACCAACCTTGTTGATGTTTACGTTCAAAGGCCTCGACTACAACGGCAGGCACAAATTTGTTTACATCACCTTTTAAACGGGCAATTTCTCTCACCAGTGTCGATGAAATAAATGAATATTGCTCAGATGGAGTTAAAAATACTGATTCAAAATGAGGATCAAGCTGACGGTTCATATTGGCCAGTTGAAATTCATATTCAAAATCTGAAATTGCTCTTAAACCACGAAGTACTGCTGTCGCACGCTGTTCACGGAAAAAATTGACCAACAAACCATCAAAACCAACAAACTCAACATTGTTCAAATGACTGAGTGATGCTTTTGCCAATTCAACACGCTCTTCTAAACTAAATACCGGATTTTTATGATGACCAATCGCAATGGCAACCACAACTTCATCAAACATTTTTGATGCTCTTGCAACCAAATCAACATGTCCATTGGTTATTGGATCGAAAGTCCCCGGATAAATCACACGTGTTTTAGACATGCGGTGTACTCTAGTGAATGAGATAAGGTGCGTATTTTAACAAATCTTCAGCCTAAACGCGAAATTCCTAAACATTGGAAAAAGATTGCGTTTTGCGGCACAATAGAGGCAATTGTGGAAGTTTGAATTATGGCGCAAGCAACAGTAGTGAAGAAACATAATGGTGGCACGATTGCTCAAAATAAAAGAGCGCGCCACGATTACTTTATCGAAGAAAAATTTGAAGCAGGCATGTCCCTCCAAGGTTGGGAAGTAAAGTCTCTACGTGCTGGACGTATGAGCTTGACGGAAAGTTATGTCATTTTTAAAAATGGTGAAGCCTTTTTATTTGGTTCACAAATTCAGCCGTTATTGTCTGCATCAACACATGTGGTTCCAGAAGCAACGCGTACCCGTAAGTTGCTCTTGTCTCGTCGTGAGCTGGAAAAACTATTAGGTGCGGTGAATCAAAAAGGTTATTCGTGCGTACCATTGGCATGTTACTGGAAAGGTCATCTGGTCAAGCTTGAAATTGCACTGGTAAAAGGTAAGCAATTACATGACAAGCGTGCGACCGAAAAAGATCGTGACTGGCAACGTGATAAAGCACGTATATTGCACAAATAAAAAAAACCTCCGATCAATGGAGGTTTTTTATTTCAATCTTTAACTTACACATGTTTGAGTCTTAACTCTGCCAAATATTGGCCAAACTTGCGTGCTGTTTCCAGATCACCTTCGGGTGGGGTCACTTCAACACTGGCATTATCGGATTGCGTCATTAATCCTAAAAAACTCGACATGCGGTTAATATCGGATTGACCACGTCCAGTCGGCATAAACGGTAAACCCGCCCATAACATGCCATGTTGCATTGCAAATAAATTAATCTGCTGCAACACAGCCAGCTTATCACCACTGAGTCCACCGCCATTGGTAAAACCAGCCGCCAGTTTGCCTTGCCATGTACGTGCCAACCAGCGTTTAGAGGAATCTTCCATAAACTGTTTCAAGGCAGAGGTTAGGCTTCCCATATAAGTTGGGCAGCCCATAACAATCACATCTGCCTGATCAAGCAAGTCCCATTGAGGTGCAGCTACAGACAACAGATGCACTTCAGCACCCGCCTGTTCTGCCCCTTGAGCAATGTATTGCGCAACTTTGGCTGTATGCCCATAAGGACTGTGATAAACCACACAAACTTTAACTTGGGGAGTAATTTGCTCAATAACAGACATGGGAAATTTAAAAACCAATGAATTAGATCAAGTTTAACATTTTTAAATGCGACAAGGCCAATCGACAATGCAATGGCGGCAATTTATTGCATAAATACAAAGCTTGCCATGCGACCAGTTTTGGCATCACGGCGATGAGAAAAATAATCTTCAGCTTGCTGATACGAGCATTGATCACCACCGATAACCGTTTCCACGCCTAAACGTTTTAAAATAAAACGTGCAATTGCATAGAGATCAGCCTGATATTTACCCTCAGCCTGACCTGCAATAAATGCAGATTCTAATTCAGGATATTTCTCACAGAAAGCCGCTTTGACTTCTGCTCCAACCTCAAAACAAGGCTGGCTAATAGCTGCCCCCAACCATGCCCAAGTCGGCTGGGATTTCATTTCAGCAACCGTATTTTCCACGATCCCTGCGGCTAATCCGCGCCAGCCTGCGTGTAGATTGGCAACTTCTGTACCTTCGGCATTTCCCAGCACCACAGGAAGGCAATCGGCAGTCATCATCATTAAGGCATGGCCTGCACGTTGTGTGACTAGACCATCGCCTTCAAGGGCAACGAATGGAACTTGTTCATTCACGGTATGACAAATAGTGCTATGGGTTTGCGTCATCCAAGTGATTTTATCCACACCGAATGCAGACAATTGGTTCAGCAAGATCATACGATGTTGCTGGACGCGCTGTGCATCATCATTGACATGCAAAGCCAAATTAAACCCAGACAGGCTTTGATTCGGCGTTGCGACTGTTTCTGGATGTGCAATGCGGGTTTGCCCAACAAAAACACCTTTCGGCAGACCTTGTACAAATTCCATAAATATCTCCTGAGCTATATTTCCCACCCTCAACCTCTCCTAAAAGAAGAGGGAGCTTTAAGTACTGTAACGCATTAAATTCACGACAGTCTCCCTCCTTGAAGAAGGGAGACTTAGAGGGAGGTAGCGCTTTACTTAATAGGCTTCATTTTCACTGCGAAGCACTTCAACCAATCGAGTAAAGTCTTCTGGCCACGGCGCTTCAAACATCATTTCTTCGCCTGTACGCGGATGCACCAACCCAAGTTTGGCTGCATGTAAAGCCTGACGCTTAAAGCTACGTAACATATCTGTTAATTTCGCTGAAGCACCTGCCGGGAAACGCACACGATTGACATACACTGGATCACCCACCAAACCATGTCCCAAATAGCTGAAATGGACACGGATCTGGTGGGTACGCCCTGTTTCAAGCTGAGCCTGTACACGGGTAAAGTCACGGAAGCGCTCTTTCACATTATAATGTGTCACGGCATCACGACCGCCCGGTAAGATCGCCATTTTGACACGATCCACTGGATGACGTTTGATCGGCTCATCAATGGTGCCACCCGCAATAATATTGCCATACGCAACCAGATCATAAACGCGATAAACCGTTTTCTTAGCCAATTGCTTGCTGAGAGAAAATTGCGCTTCTAGATTTTTAGCAACTACCAGTAAGCCACTGGTGTCTTTATCA
This sequence comes from Acinetobacter sp. YK3, assembly GCF_001729365.1. Lineage (NCBI taxonomy): Bacteria > Pseudomonadati > Pseudomonadota > Gammaproteobacteria > Moraxellales > Moraxellaceae > Acinetobacter > Acinetobacter sp. YK3. The sequence goes on along the minus strand of NZ_LZPJ01000049.1, from coordinate 36,234 downwards.
ATACGATGTACCAGACCAGCACGAGAAAGTTCGGCAAGTTTTGGCTCATGATAAAGCAATGCATTTACCAAGGTACCTGTCGGATTCCCTGCACCTGGGTGCACCACCATGCCCACTTCTTTATTGATCACGATGATATCGTCATCTTCATAGACAATATTTAAAGGAATATTTTCAGGCTGGCTTGAAGTTTGCGCTTCAAGTTCAACTTCAAGCGTGAGTAGCTCATTTCCCTCACAGCGGTACTTTGGCTTAACAATGTTACCATTTACCAACAGATGACCATCTTTCATCCATTGCTTAAGTTTTTCCCGTGAAAACTCGCTCCACACCAATGCGGCAACCTGATCAATACGTTGCCCTAAATAGTTTTCATCGAGTTGAATTTGCAACGATAAACGTGTTGCAGTTGAGTCAGAATTATGATTATCTGCATCGACAGAATCTTCGAGTAAGAAATCTGTTTCAGAGATGTTTGAATTGGAAGATTGTGCTGAAGTCATTTGATGATCGGTACAAAAATGGTTTAATAGCACCATTGTAGCTCATTGCCCAGAATAACAGAGGAGTTTTTATGTCGCTACCACGTTATAAAATTACGGTGCTTGCACTATCTTTAGGTGTAGCGTCTGCATTTGTGGGCTGTAGCAGCAATCCAAGTAAGAAAGAAGTGGTTGATAAAGGACCACAATCAAGTGAACAAGTTTATTTCGAAAAAGCGCAAAAATCACTTGAGCGTAATCAATATACCGATGCGGTTAAATCACTTGAAGCGTTAGATACCTACTATCCAACGGGTCAATATACTCAACAGGCACAGCTTGAGCTTCTCTACGCGAAATTCAAACAAAAAGATTATGAAGGTACGATTGCGCTTGCAGAGCGTTTTATTCGTTTAAATCCTCAACATCCAAATGTTGATTATGCTTACTACGTTCGTGGTGTAGCCAACATGGAAATGAATTACGACAGCTTGATTCGCTACACTTCACTCCAGCAATCACACCGTGATGTCAGCTATGTCAAAGTGGCTTATCAAAACTTTGTCGACCTGATCCGTCGTTTCCCAAGTAGCCAATATTCAGTTGATGCCGCACAGCGCATGAAATTTATTGGTCAGGAACTTGCTGAAAGTGAAATGAATGCAGCACGTTTCAATATTGAACGTAAAGCATGGTTGGCTGCGGCTGAACGCGCACAATGGGTGATTGAACATTACCCACAAACCCCGCAAACACCTGAAGCTTTAGCAACTTTGGCATATAGCTATCAAAAACTTGGTGATCAGGCGACTTCTCAACAATACGTTGAAATCCTAAAGCTGAATTATCCAAATTTAGTTAAATCAAATGGTGAAGTTAATTTACGTGCAGCACGTAAAGAAGGTAGCTGGGTCAATCGTGCGACTTTAGGTCTATTAGGACGCGAGTCTCAAACTGTAGAAGTCAAAGATGAAGCAAGTGGTGAATCTGAACAACGCAGTTTAACCAACCGCTTAAGTTTTGGTTTACTAGGCAAACCAGCGACTGAACAATCTGCTGCGCCAGAACCTGCGGCTGCTCCAGAAGCACCAGCAAATGCAGAAAAACCAAGCTGGAAAAATCGTTTAAGCTTTGGGCTATTAGATAAGCCAGAAGCAAAAACAACAGCTGAGGATGATGCTGCAAACTAATTTGCAATCATCTGATACACCAAACAGGCAAGTCTCACTTGCCTGTTTTTTATTTTATGCAACAATGATTCCTGACATTTTTTGCACTGCAATACTGCAATAATGTTTCACTCCCTGTCTGAAATGGTTAAACACACATGGCAATTCCACAGCATACGATTGATCAAATTCTAGATCGAACCGACATTGTCGATTTGATCGGTCAACGTGTGAAGTTAAAAAAGACGGGGCGTACCTACTCTGGCTGTTGTCCATTTCATCAGGAAAAATCGCCTTCTTTCCACGTCTATCGTGACAAGCAGTACTACCACTGCTTCGGTTGTCAGGCCAATGGGAATGCCATCCGCTTCCTGATGGATATCGACGGTCGTAACTTTGTTGATGTAATGAAAGAGCTGTCCAATAAGACAGGTGTCGACCTCCCCAAAGATAATCACGACAATAAAAAACTCTCTTATAAACGTAGTCCACAACAAGCCGCTACACCTACACCTCAGCCAGTAAAACCAGCACCAGAAAATCCAGTCGCACCACCTGTAGTCGATGAATTTATCGATGGACATTTTGTCGATATGGATCGTGTGATGGATGATCCTTTTGCCCAGTTTGATCCATCATTCAACATGGATGAACAGGTACAGGAAGGTAATCTTTATGATCTGCTGGAAAATGTGGCGCAGTTTTATGAACGCCAGTTACCAAATAGTCAAAAAGCTCAACACTATTTCAGACAACGCGGTCTCTCGGCACAAACCATTCAATTCTGGCGTTTAGGTTATGCACCAGAAGACTGGCAGCATCTTGAAAAAGCTTTTCCACAAGATATTGAAGGCTTAAAACAGCTCGGCCTGATTCGATCGAGTGACAGCGGTCGGGATTTTGACTTATTACGTGAACGGGTTATTTTCCCGATTCGTGATCATAAAGGTCGTGTGGTCGGTTTTGGTGGCCGTGCGCTCAATGACGAAATTAAACCCAAATACATTAACTCGCCTGACTCTGAAGTGTTCCATAAAAACCAGTTGCTTTACGGTCTATACGAAGGCCGTAAACTGAAAGCCAATGACTGGTTGATGGTGGAAGGCTATATGGATGTGATTGCCTTACAGCAATACGGTATCAATGGTGCCGTCGCAACACTTGGAACGGCGAGTAATGCAGATCACTTAACCACGTTATTTAAACAAAATTCTAGAATTACTATTGCCTTTGATGGTGATGCCGCAGGACAAAAGGCCGCGCGACGTACCTTGGAAATCGCACTGCCACTACTCAATGATGGTCGTGAATTAAAATTCTTTGTTTTGCCCAACGAACATGATCCTGACTCACTGATCCGCCGTGAAGGTCTGGAAAATTTCCAGAAATTGCTACAGCAAGCGCCCCTGTTATCTGACTTTGTGTTTGCCCATTTAACTGGACAGCATGATGTCAGCACACCTGAAGGCAAAAGTCTGGTGATGGGTGAACTGCGTGAATTGACTGAATTATTGCCTAAACATGGTTCATTTCGTTATTTGTTGAGTCAATCTTTCCGTGAAAAGTTAGGATTAGGAAAACGTTTTACCCCACAAGTCAGTCATGATGCCTCCTTATCTTTTAACATTCAGACCAAAGATGAAGATTTCGCGGTGGCGATTTTGATGCACCACCCCTTCTTGTACATTCATTTTGAAGAATTACGTGCGGTGATTGATCAAGATGAACTGTTGGCAAAAATTTTAGCTGTATTGAATATTGTCTTTGATGAATTGCCTGATGATCAGGAGCTGGCGACCTATTATGTGCTGGGTGCATGTAGTAGTTATAGTCATGAGCTGGCTGATATTATGCAACGCACCAATATTCAGTCATTAACTCAGGCGCCTGAAATTGCAGATAAACTTGCCAAAGAATACGCATTGGGATTACAAGAAAAATATCTGCGATTAAAACTTAAATCACCCATTTCTTTGATCGAATCGCGCAATTTACGTCAGCAATTAAATGAACTGACCAAACAGATTAGTTTGCGATTGCTATCTTAGCACCGCAAACTTACTGTCTCGGTTTACGTTCGTGCTCGAACACGTCTTGTAAATGCTGCTGTAGCCATTCGAAATAATCAGGATTTTCTGCTTTAGCAGCTTCTCGTAACAAGATTGAAGTCGGATGCATTAACTTTTGTGTTAAACGATGCGCGAACTCTTGTAACACCTGCTCTGCGGCATGACCATGCTGTAATGATTCCATCGCATGAGCCAGCTCTTTTTGGCTTACTTCTTCGCTATGCTGGCGATAGGCCTGAATCGTACCACTCGCCTCTTTGACTTTTTGCTGGGTCATCAATTGGGTTGCCAATTGATTAACCATAATCTCGGCTTCAACCGCAGCTTGACGACGTTGTGCCAGATTTTCATCAATCACACTTTGCAAATCATCAACGCCATACAAATACACGTTATCCAGAGATTCAACTTTCGGGTCAATATCACGTGGCACAGCCAGATCGACCATGAGCATCTGTTGATAGCGGCGTTTTTTCAATGCCGTTTTGACGTCTGAATATTCAATCACTTGATGCAAACTACCTGTACAACTTGAGATGACGTCTGCTCTATGCAAATTCTGTGCAAGTTCAGTAAAAGGAATAATTTCAACATCGACCTGATGGGCAATTTCCTGTGCCAGAATATCTGCACGTTCACGGCTACGGTTACAGATCAGAATCTTCGCTACCCCCATTTCCGCAAGGTGTTTAGCGACTAAACTATTCATTTCACCCGCAGCCACAACCATCACAGTCAATTTTTCTGGACGACTAAACACTTGCAAGGCCAACTGAGCAACCGCATAACCCATTGAAACTGCATGACTTCCGACAGAGGTTTCAGAACGAACCCGCTTGGCTGCATAAAAGGCATATTCAAAGACACTATTTAGCTCAGGTGAAACCGTTTCGGCATCTTTTGACAGCGCCAGAGCACTTTTCACCTGCCCTAAAATCTGAGGTTCGCCCAGCATCAACGAGTCTAAACCACTGGCAACACGCATCAAATGTGTAACAGCCTGAGCATTCTCGTAACGATAAACATGATGAATTAACTGTTTTACATCAATATTATTCACTTGGGCCAGCCAGTTCAGGACGCTATCCGCATCTTCTGTCATGGCATACACTTCGGTACGGTTGCAAGTCGACACCACCACAAGGTCATTCAAGGATGACTTCTGGTTTTGTTCAAGCAATAGCGCAGCTAATCGCTCTGCATTGAAAGCAATTTGTTCACGAAGTTCAACAGAAGCTGTTTGATGGTTGACACCCAATGCAAAGAAAGACATATCAGATCATCATTTCGCTAAATTTATGTTATTGTGCAACATCGGTGTCATAAAAAGCATTACTTTGGATCAATAAAAATTGCGTCAGCTATATCGCCGTACCCTTTTTAGCGGCAAGACGATTAGACGGTATTCTACCACAATCTTGTTGTTAGGTAGCATGAGCTCTTATGTCTCTGCACAAGCAATACACGACATGTATGCAGAGAACAGCTTTGAAAATGCTTTACAACAGAGCATGGTTGCTGAATTTTCTCTTGCTTATGATGATATTGCAACCGCTCTACACAATTATACTGTGCTTGCGATTCGTAGTAATTCAACCACAATCAAGCAGCGCGCCTTAGATGTTGCCTTAGAATATAATGACTTACAGTCTGCCTTAGATATTGCAACGCACTGGGTTGAGCAAGAGCCTAAAGATGTACCTGCGCTATTTTATTTATCGCATATCGCACTCAAAACGCATGAGTACGAGCTTGCGGCAAAAACACTGGATAAAATTTTAAATATTGATCCAACGGCTGATCTGGAAGAAATTTTAGCCGGGATTGCACCCGAACAGGCACAAGACCGCGAAGTCCTCTTAAATGCCCTGCGTGCTAGCGAAGAACGTAACAATCCCTCTATTCTTGCCTTGATTGCAGGTTTAGAAGCACAGGATGGCTTATACGAGCAAGCGCTCAAAAATATTAATCGGGCCTTACGAAAACGCTCAAAAACCACCAGTTTCATTTTAATGAAAGCCAATCTGCTCATGGCTTTGCAAGATGATGAAGAAACACAAAAATGGTTTGCCAAGGCAAGTCGAAAAAATAAAAACAATATTGATATTCGTCTGGCAGAAGCACGCTATTACATTCAAATCAATCAGCAGCAGCAAGCTTTAGACAAACTTGAAGATATTATTCAAGATCATCCCAAAGCGGAAGAAGCACTGTTTATTGCAGGTTTGACCAGTATTGACTTGAAGCAATATGAAAAAGCCGAGCAATATCTGGTAGAGCTGCGTTCGTCTGCCAAATATCAAAATGAAGCCTATTACTATCTAGCAATCAATGCTCAGCGCAAACAACATTATGAAACGGCAAAGGCTTATTATCGTCTGGTGGATGGCAGCCTTTATATCGTTTCACGACGTAATATGATTGCGATTTTTGAGAAACAGGACCAGTTGAATGATGCCTTACGCTTCCTGACGCAGGAACGTGTTAACTATCCTCAACATGCCAGTTTCCTGTATCAGGCACAGGCCGATATTTTAAAGAAAATGGATAATAAAAAGGCTGCTTTGGCTTTGCTGGATGAAGCCATCAAGAATTTACCTGATGATCCTGAACTGATTTATGCTGAAGTCCTGTTACTTGATCCATATACAGATCGAGACAAACTCGACAAAACCTTGAAGCAATTGCTCATTCTTGAACCCAATAGCCCAACCTATCTAAATGCGTATGCCTATACATTGGCTTTGCAAAACCGTCGCCTTAAAGAAGCACGTAAATATGCAGAGCTAGCGCTGGACTTTGCCCCTGAACAGGCATCAATCCTCGATACACTGGGCTACATCGCCTTCTTACAAAATGACTTTGATACTGCTGCCAAAGTTTTAGGTCAGGCTTATTCACTGAGTCAAAATGTGAATATTGGTGTTCGCTATGCCAAAGCATTGTATATGCAAGGTGCACTCACGCAATTTAGCGAGGTGTTACAGCAATTGAAACAAAAACATGCCAATGCCCCACAATTACAACAGCTTGATAGCTTAATCTTACCCATCACTGTAAAAAAGAGTTAAATCCATGCGCGTGTTTTCAAAATTATGCTTTGCCGTGTGTAGCAGTAGCATTTTATTTTTAACGGGTTGTCAGAGTTTGAGCCAGCCGAATAAAGTGATGACTTCGCCACAAGTACAAGATGAAAATAATTTTAACCTGCAAGGCAAGATTGGTGTGCGCACACCACAACAGTCTGGCAGCGCGTTTTTCACGTGGGTACAACAACAAGATCAATTTGATATTGAATTGACAGGTATTCTCGGCGTGGGGAAAACCCAGATAGAAGGCAAACCAGGGCAAGTCACTTTAAATAGTGCTAAAACAGGCTTGATTACGGCAGCAACACCAGAAGAATTACTTGAGAAAGCAACTGGTTGGCAAGCACCGATTATGCATCTTGCTTACTGGATTCAAGCGAAACCAGCAACTCAGAATGCTCAGGTGAGTAAAGATGAACAAAATCGCCTTAAGCAACTGATTGAAGATGGCTGGACGGTAGATTTTAGTTATAACGATGCTCAAACGCTTCCGAATAAGCTTTTGTTGAAGCAAGCACTTGCAGAAGGTAAAGAAAACCGTATTACAATGGTGATTCAAAACCGATAATTTTTTAGATTATTTTTTATGATTAGAGTGCCTTCCCCAGCCAAGTTGAATTTATTTCTGCACATCACAGGTCGTCGTGAAAATGGTTACCATGAATTACAGACCATTTTTCAGTTGATTGATTTATACGACTGGATGACTTTTGAACCACATGCGGAAGAAAATATTCAGATTGAAGGTCTGGCAGAAGTACAGCTCGAACAGAATTTAATCTATCGCGCTGCACAGCTCTTACGTCCGCATGCAAACAAACCTTGTGGACTGAATATTCGGATTGAAAAAAATATTCCGATGGGTGCTGGGCTGGGTGGCGGTTCATCCAATGCGGCAACGACCCTGATTGTACTGAATCAGCTCTGGCAATGTGACTTAACTGAACAGCAACTTGCCGACTATGGCGTGCAACTGGGTGCAGATGTCCCGATCTTTGTTTTTGGTCGTAATGCATGGGCAGAAGGCATCGGTGAACATTTATCATTCATAGACTTAGCTCAAAAAAAATTCATAATCCTGAAACCTGACTGTTTTATCAGCACTCAACAGCTTTTTTCGCAAAAAACATTGACAAGAGACTCTAAGATCACTAAATTTTGCGCCTATCAGATAGAACCTTCTAATTTTGGAAATAACTTTGAACCTCTGGCTCGACAGTTGTATCCCGAAGTAGATGAAGCAATGCAATATTTAGATCAGTTTGGTCTAGCAAAGCTTACAGGTACAGGTGCTTGTGTTTTTATTGAAGTAACCAGTGAAATGGATACAGCGCAAATTTTGCAAAACTCGCCTTGTAAATCTTACTTGGTCAACAGTTTAGCAGAGTCTCCGTTAAGACATTTCTCAGTTACACGTTAGGGGCGTCGCCAAGTGGTAAGGCACCGGGTTTTGATCTCGGCATCCGTTGGTTCGAATCCAGCCGCCCCTGCCATATCTTTAGACAGACTTGTTTTGTATCGATATTTGCTCAAATATATTGACATTGTCATATAAAACGATTAAAGTTCTGCCGCATTAGGGGCGTCGCCAAGTGGTAAGGCACCGGGTTTTGATCTCGGCATCCGTTGGTTCGAATCCAGCCGCCCCTGCCATATAATAGATTGTTTCCAAATTACCCGTTGGAAAAATTAAAAATTTTTCCCTTGCGCTCGGTCGAAGCATAGCTTCGCTTAACCCTCGCTCAGGTGCTTCATGCCCAATCTTGTCGTTTTTAGTGGAAGTGCTCATCCACAGTTCGCCCAAAAAGTCGTAAGCCATTTACATATCCCACTCGGTGCTGCTTCTGTAAGCAAGTTCTCTGATGGGGAAATTTCAGTTGAAATTACTGAAAATGTTCGTGGTAAAGACGTTTTTATCGTTCAATCTACTTGTGCCCCTACCAATGATAACCTGATGGAAATCCTGGTAATGGCTGATGCTTTGCGTCGTGCAAGTGCTGGTCGTATCACTGCAGTGATTCCTTACTTCGGTTATGCACGTCAGGACCGTCGTCCGCGTTCTGCCCGTGTACCAATTACTGCGAAAGTTGTTGCAGACATGCTTACAACTGTTGGTATTGACCGTGTGGTAATGATTGACTTACACGCAGACCAAATTCAAGGCTTCTTCGATATCCCTGTTGACAACATTTACGGTACGCCAGCATTACTTGCTGACTTACGTCAACAACAACATCACAATCTCGTTGTGGTTTCACCTGACGTTGGTGGTGTTGTTCGTGCCCGTGCTGTTGCTAAACAAATGGGTGATATCGATTTAGCAATCATCGATAAACGTCGCCAAAAAGCAAATGAATCACAAGTGATGCATTTGATTGGTGATGTAAAAGATCGTGACTGTGTCATCGTTGATGACATGGTAGATACAGCAGGTACGCTTTGCAAAGCTGCCGATGCACTAAAACAGTTTGGTGCTCGCCGTGTTGTTGCCTATGCAACTCACCCTGTTTTATCTGGCAAAGCCATTGATAACCTTCGTAACTCTGTCATTGATGAATTGGTTGTTACTGACACCATTCCTCTTTCAGATGAAGCATTGAGCTTAGGCAAAATTCGCCAAGTTTCTGTTGCTAGCATGGTTGCTGAAACAATTCGTCGTATCAATAACGAAGAATCTATTAGCGCAATGTTCGATAGTTATCTATAATAGCCCAGCTTTTTTCTTAAACCCTAGCTCGCTAGGGTTTTTCTATCACTAAACTGGTCGCAAGTTTAGTTACTTAAACTCCAATGAGGATATGCCCATGGCAAACTTCGTATTAAACGCTCAAGCACGTGAAGCTGCACTACAAGGGAAAGGTGCGAGCCGCCGCCTTCGTCACGCAGCACAAATTCCAGCAATCATCTATGGTGGTAGCGCTGAGCCTGTAACAATCACTTTAGAGCTTCGTGAAATCACTAAAGCTTTAGAAAACAACGCTTTCTTCGAAGAAGTTATCGAAATCAAAATCGGTGACAAAGTTGAAAACGTTAAAATCCAAGCGTTACAACGTCACCCAGCTAAAAACACTCCTATGCACGCTGACTTCAAACGCGCATAAGTGTTAAAGGCGTAAATTAGTGTCAAATATTTCGCTAATTGTTGGTTTGGGTAATCCTGGAAAGGAATATACCCAAACCCGCCATAATGCAGGTTTCTGGTTCGTTGAACAGCTTGCAGACCGTTATGGCATTTCCCTAAAAGCTGATCCAAAATTTCATGGATACAGCGGTCGTGGTCAAATTGAAGGTCATGACGTTCGTTTATTACTTCCTACCACTTTTATGAACCGTTCTGGTCAAAGTGTTGCCCCTTTCGCCAAATTTTATCAGGTTGCACCAGAAGCAATTTTAATTGCCCATGATGAGCTGGATATGGATCCTGGCGTAATCCGTTTAAAAACGGGTGGCGGACACGGCGGACATAATGGTCTCCGTGATATCGTTCCTCATATTGGCGCTAATTTCCATCGCTTACGCATTGGAATTGGACATCCAGGTTCCAAAGAACGTGTTTCTGGTCATGTGCTCGGCAAAGCTCCTAGCAGTGAACAAGCTTTAATGGATGCAGCAATTGATCATGCCCTATCAAAAGTGAAAATGCTTGTTGATGGACAAGTTTCACAGGCAATGAATCAAATTAACGCTTACAAATCCGCTTAAACTGAATTGTTGATCAATCACGCTTGCCATATTGCATTTTTAAGCGCAAAATGCGCATCAAACCGCCCATAGCCCGCGGAAAACGTGACAAGTCAACCATAAGATATTGATCTTAGGTCTTACTCAGGAGACGCTAGCCATGCTATCTCGTTTATTAAAATGTAAAATTCACCGTGCAGTTGTGACTCATGCAGAGCTTCATTATGAAGGTTCTTGTGCAATTGATGGCGTATTAATGGACTTAGCAGGGATTCGTGAATACGAAGAAATCCACGTATGGAACGTCACTAATGGCAAACGTTTCACCACTTACGCAATTCGCGGTGAAGACGACTCAGGCATCATTTCAGTGAATGGTGGCGCAGCACATCAAGCTGATGTCGGTGATTTAGTGATTATTGCAACTTTCGGTGACTTCACTGAAGTTGAAGCAAATCTTCATAAACCACGCCTCGTTTATGCAAACCCAGACAACACAGTGAATCACACAGCAAACTGTATTCCTGTGCAAATTGCATAAGCAATAAAAAAAGATTCCCAAAAAGCCATGCCTTGCCATGGCTTTTTTATTGGCTCAACAAATCTTGCCTCCCTACATACAAAAACACCTAAAAATCAGCTCATGTTTTACGCAACCCCACTTGTAAAACCGTGCTAGGCCTTATTCAATAAATAGACAATAACGATAATTTGAATAATATGGATATTCTTAACATCCTGAACAAAACAGCACTGTTTAATGAACTCGATCACAGTGCCTTAGCCTCCTTAACAACGCATTGTCATATTTGTTATTTACAAACTGGACAGCAGCTTTACTGTGTCAATGATCTGGCTGATCATGTTTATGTGATTGCTTATGGACGTATAAAATTCACCACACCTGCGGGTTTACTGAACTATTATGGGCGGAATGAAATCGTGGGTGAAACAGGTGTTATTTCTAACCAGCCTCATCATGGTACAACCAATGCAGTGCGTGATACTGCACTGGTCGGCATTCCACAACAGCAATTCATTGAGTTTATTAATCAGCACCCGAAAGTATTATTTGCCTTGTCTCGCTTGATTATTCATCGATCCCAACCTGATCAGCAACTCACTCATGCCATGGGACATAGTCGTACCCTTTCCGTCATCCCTGTTTCTTCACAAATTCCAGCCACTCACCTTGCAGAAAAGCTAACAGAACATCTACAACGTTGGCCACAAGTCCGTCTAGTCACAGCCGCGCATGTCGATGCCTTATTTGGAGCAGGATTTAGTCAAACCCCGCTCGACTATGGCGCGGATGATCTTCAGCTTCGCCAATGGTTAGCCAGTCTGGAAGAAAAACATTGCTATGTACTATATGCCGCTGACAGCAATGAAGATGAATGGTCTAAACGCTGTTTACATCAGGCAGATCGTATTTTAATTCTGGCAGAAGCCAATCAAACCCCAACCCATACCAAATTAGTTGAGGTGTTAAATCAACATGACTGGCAAAGCCCTATCGAGTTAGTACTACTCCGTTCTGAAGGTGATCCTTCCCCACATACCCTGATCTGGAAACAGCTCTATCATGCCCGCGCCCATTATTTTATTCATCCTTGGGCTCAGGCTGATATCTGTGCGGTTGCCCGTCAGATTTCCAGTCAAGGCGTCGGTTTAGTGCTGGGTGGTGGTGGCGCACGGGGTTTTGCCCATATCGGTCTGATTCGTGCACTGGAACAATTACACATTCCGATTGATATTGTTGGTGGTACCAGCATGGGCGCCTTTGTTGCTGCCCTTGTGGCTTGTGGATTTGATAGTGTTGAAATGACCCATATTGCTTATGAAACGTTTGTGGCACGTAATTATCTCAATGATTACACCATGCCACGCGTCTCATTGATTCGGGGCCAACGTTTCCATAGTCGCTTGCATGCCATTTTTGGACATCGGCGAATTGAGGAACTCCGACAAACCTATTACTGCATTTCCACCAACCTCACCACAGGTCAAGCAGTGATTCATGATCAAGGTGAACTTGCGACTTGGGTCGGAACCAGTATGAGTGTACCCGGCGTTGCGCCACCTGTGGCTTGGCATGAAAACCTGCTCTGTGATGGAGGTGTGATCAACAACCTTCCCACCGATGTGATGCAAAATCTGGAAAGAGGTACCATCATTGCCAGTAATGTCAGCTTACATGATGATATTCGAGTGCCGGGTATTGGTCTGGAAGAACCCGATCAAAGTGCGCTACTCAACTGGAATAAAATTATTAAAGATAAGCTACTACATGCCCCCAAACTGGCAGAAATCTTAATGCGCACGGCAACTTTAGCCAGCGATACCATGATTCAAACCGCAGCGATTGAGCGGGCAAATTTGCATGTGCGTATGCCCATTGCTGGCATTGGCATGTTTGACTGGCATAAACTTGATGAACTGGTTGAACGTGGTTATGACCATGCGCTAGAAATGTTAGTCCCGATTCGAGAAACCCTTCCCTATTCTTGATTGAAGCATTACGATCCAGCAACAGATGACTGAATCTGGTAACGATCTAGTAAAGTATCTAAATAGTGATACGTTTCCGGATCTAATTGCTGCATATAGCCATCTAGAATACGGTGACATTGCCGCTGTTTATCGATCGGCATACGACGCATAATATCGAAAGTCACCTCCCACTGTGAACGCAATAATGACGCATAAGCAATATGATGCAGTACCTGCTCATCAATTTGTGCAATTGCCAATGCGACCGCTTCCCTTGCCTCATCTTGCATATAATTGACAATCACCAGCATATCCGCCCATAAATCACAACGATCAGCGGCTTCCACAATGCTTTGGATAATTTCAACACGTCTTAAGGCTGGCAGGTTGGCAACAAAATCTTGTGCATGTGCAGATAAACATGCCACCACAGGCAACATATCTTCCCACAACTGGTCTTCCTGAGTAGCCTGAATAATGGCATTGATCACAGGCTCACCTTGCTGAACAGCTAAATCACCTAGCTCCTGCTTGAGTCCATAACTGATGTAGCTCATCAAGGCCAATACTTTGGGCCACAACAAACGCTGTGCGGGATCACCAATAATCAGTAAAGCCTTTTCAATTCTCTCTCGGGGTAAGACATGCACCAAATGATCAATCTGTTCTCTGGATTCAATATAAAAAGCGATTTCCAATAAATCACTTTCATTCTCTACGATCTGCGCCACATCCTGTAATACCGCGTCAGATAACATACTGACAAAACGCCCTATGGTGACAAAATCCCGTTGTTCGAGTAGAACTTGGGTAATATCAGTAATCTGATGAGTCGTCAGGTAACTCAGTAGCTCTCTCGCCAAGCGTGGATCCAGATACACCGCAATTGCTGCAATTGTTTTTGCAGGTAAATGCTTGGCAATACGGTAAGAGCTTTCTGTAGAGAGATACACTGCAATTTGCGCCACAATAAAAGGCTCTAAAAAATGCTTTACCCAGAAAATACTGATCCAGCGGGGCAACCAGTTCACCCAAGTTGCTAAATGACGAAAACGGCTTTTTTGCTGGCTTTGCAATAACTCCAATATCGCAAAACGAAATTGCCTGAGATTTTCAGGGGCCAGAACCTGCATAAAGGCCAATTGTTGCTCTGGTACATTTAGGATTCGGGCAAGTTTAATGATTTCAGCCTGCACAGCGAGACGTGTCATAACATTGCTCCATCATGATTTGGGCTTAAATAACCACCGTAAAAAAAACGGGATTTGATACAGCCGTTGATTCATTTTCTGATCTTCATTTTCTATGGTTTGGCGTAATTGCTGATTGAGCCAAGCTAAATCCTGTTGAGACAATTGTGAAAATGCTTTTAGACTCATGACAGGTCGATGTAATTGTTGTGCCAGTTGTTCTAATTCGGTTTTATCAGCCTTTTCCATATAGCGCTTACTCCGCATTATTGTTGTTTTATCTTTTCAGTGTATGCCCAATTCAAATGGATTGCCAGTTTCACAGATCATGAGAAAAATTTGCGCTACGTCTCAGCAATTTTCTTCATTTTTATAGAACGATACATTCTATAAAAAGTTCCCTTTTCACTTAAAAATCTGGCTATAATCGAAGGACATCGCTTCAGGGCGGGGTGAAATTCCCCACCGGTGGTAAGTCAGGCATGACCATAAAATGACCTGATCAGCCCACGAGCCTGTATATATTTTTATATACTCGCAGATTTGGTGAGATTCCAAAGCCGACGGTATAGTCCGGATGAAAGAAGACGAAACCACCGAAACACTCTTTTGGGTTGTTTTTGTGCACGCTTATTTTTACATCAGTCCTGAAATGTTCAACCGTATCCTATTTACGAGAGCGTTTCATTATGTCCAGTTTAATCCAACCCGAACTTTTCTTTTCAGCCCTTTCTCCTGCTGAACAACGTATTCAACAAGCTTTAGAAGATATCCGCCAAGGCAAGCCTGTTTTGGTCATGGATGATTTTGATCGTGAAAATGAAGCTGACCTGATTATTGCTGCTGAGACCTTAACAGTCGAAACCATGGCACAAATGATTCGTGATGGTTCAGGCATTGTATGCCTATGTTTGACTGAGGCACAGGCAGATCATTTAGAACTTCCACCAATGGTAGTTGATAACTCAAGCCAGTTTAAAACTGCGTTTACCGTGACCATTGAAGCTGCTCAAGGCGTAACGACAGGTGTATCTGCAAAAGATCGTGTGACGACAGTTTTAGCTGCAACTAAAGATGGTGCTGTTGCCAGCGACCTGAGCCGCCCAGGCCATGTTTTCCCGCTACGCGCACGTGAAGGTGGTGTTCTGACCCGTCGTGGTCATACCGAAGGTACGATTGATCTGGCTCGTCTGGCAGGTTTAAAACCTTCTGGTGTCTTGTGCGAGTTGACCAATCCTGATGGTTCTATGGCGTCTGGTATTCAAGTGTTAGCGTATGCTCAAACACATGGCTTGACCGTGATTAGCATTGAAGAACTGGTTCAATACCGTTTAAAACATAATGTCTGATGAGATATGATAAAAAAGCCTCGAATGATCGAGGCTTTTTTATTGCATGGTTTTTAAGAGACTTTTCGCTCTGCATTCAGTTCAGCCACCGTTGCAATTAACTGGCTAAATTGAGAAATTTGCGTTAACGGCTGTGCCTGAGCTAACTCATCTGCCCGACCATAACCAT
This sequence comes from Acinetobacter sp. YK3, assembly GCF_001729365.1. Lineage (NCBI taxonomy): Bacteria > Pseudomonadati > Pseudomonadota > Gammaproteobacteria > Moraxellales > Moraxellaceae > Acinetobacter > Acinetobacter sp. YK3. The sequence goes on along the minus strand of NZ_LZPJ01000049.1, from coordinate 20,543 downwards.
AATTAACGGCAATGGTTTCAATTCCATTAACACGCGCACCAATAATGTCATATTGGCGATCACCGACCATGATACATTGCTGGGCATCTAAATGTTCTTGCTCAAGAATATAGGCTATCAAATCTGCTTTATTGGTCCGCTCACCTGTCAGCTCGCTACCATAGATTGCTGTAAAATACTGATCTAGCTTGAAATGAGCCAAAATTTGTTTGGCAAAGACTACAGGCTTAGCCGTTGCAAGAAATAGTCTATAGCCTTCCGCCTGTAATTGCTGCAATGTTTCTGCGACTGACGGATAAACTTCATTTTCGAATAGACCTGTTACTGAAAAACGTTCACGGTAAGCCAGTAATGCCTGCTCAGCCAGCTCATCATCTTGGGTATTCAGTAGTTTTGCCAAAGAAGCTTTTAAGGGCGGACCAATCGTCCAGTCCAGATCCACATCATCAGTCAAAGGCTGACCTAACTTTTGCAAAGCAAAACGAATTGAACCATGAATTCCTGTTTTAGGGTCAGTTAAAGTCCCATCTAAATCGATTAGAATATTTTTGATCGTCATTCGTTCAATCTCTTGCAGCCTTACACAACATAGTCGAGAGTTTCTCGAAACTTCCCTATACTACCGTATATTGAAGACTAAAAGGAAATTGCAGTGCGTCCGACCGTGCTTTGTTTTTCAGGTTTAGATCCATCTGGCGGTGCTGGCTTACAAGCAGATATTGAAGCAATTGGACAAAGTGGTGCGCATGCAGCGATTGCATGTACTGCTTTAACCATTCAAAACTCGCAGCAAGTATTTGGCTTTGAAGCCACATCAAAAGAATTACTGCTCGCACAAGCCAACGCCGTGGTCGGTGATTTACCAATTAAATGTGTAAAGTCTGGCATGTTGGGCACAACCGATAATATTGCTGCACTGGCGGAATTTTTACGCGCTCATCCCGACTATTTATATGTACTTGACCCTGTGCTGGTAGCCAATAGCGGCGGATCGCTCGGCGATCAGGCCACACTGGTAAAAGCCTTTGTCGAGTTAATCCCTTTAGCAACTGTAATCACGCCTAATACGGTTGAGCTGAGAGCTTTAACTGGGATTGAAGATATTGAACAAGCAACAGAAAAGCTGTTCGAAATGGGTGCCAAAGCCATTTTAGTCAAAGGCGGTCATGAAGACACGCCAGATCACATTCGTAATGTCCTCTATGCTGAAGGTAAAATGATTGCCGAAAGCCGTTGTCCACGTCTGGAAGGTCAATATCATGGTTCAGGTTGTTCTCTCGCAAGCTTCATTGCAGGTCGTCTAGCACTCGGTGATTCATTAAAAATTGCCGTTCAGCATGCAGAAACATGGTTATTTGGCGTGCTTAAGCAGGCAGAAATACCTGTACCCAATGGGCAAAAGATTCCAAAACGCTTTTAAGCGCCCCAGAAATCGTTAATTTTTTCAAAAAATTTTTATTAAAAAAGGCGCATCAAGCGCCTTTTTTATATTCACAGATTATTGTGGAATACGTAAAACTTGTCCTGGGAAAATATCATCTGCATTTTTAAGTAATGGACGATTCGCCTCAAAGATCTTGTTGTACTGGTTTGGATCGCCATAATATTCTTTTGAAATCTTAGACAGGTTGTCACCTGATTTCACCGTATAGAATTTACTTTCTGGCTCAGGCGCTTCTACAGTCATCTGATCATCCACTTGCGCTACATGATCAATATTACCCACTGCCAATACGATCTTTTCTTTATCTGCCTGACTTTTTACCTGCCCTTTAATCGTTGCAGTATCCGTCGTGCCGTTATACGTTACAGATAAGCCTTCAACCCCAAGACCTAAACTTTTAATCAAACCTAATAATTTATTTGCAATCTCTTGAGCTGATGGTTCAGCTGGTGTTGCTGGCGCAGCTTGTGGCTCTGCTGGTGCTGTATTTTTCTTACCGATACCTTTAACAAAATCAAAAAGACCCATTGTTATTACCTCTGTAATTATTAATCTCAAATCGTCAAAATAGACTTACTTTAGTTATACCGAAAAAAAAAGTGACTCAAGTTTCAATTTAAGGCGGTCTTGTAAATATATGTATATCCACTAAAACCAAGAGATATTTATTCTCTTTTCATTTCAGGACATATAAAAAAAGCCACCTGACGGTGGCTTTTTTATCATGCAAGATGATTAACCAAGTTTCTTAGTTACGTAATCGATTGCAGATTGAACAGTTGTGATTTCATTTGAATCTTCATCTGGAATCGTGATGTCAAAATCGTTTTCGAAAGACATTACAAGTTCAACCAAATCTAAAGAGTCAGCACCTAAGTCATCCATGAAAGATGCTTCGTTTTTAATCTCTTCAGCACGCATACCTAATTGTTCAGCTACAGCTTGTTTAATGCGTTGTTCGATATCGCTCACAGGAATTCTCCTCATTGCTTGTGGCGTTTTAATTTGCCACTAGTTTAATTGAATATAAAAATTTTTAAAAGTTTATACATCGCCAGTTAGGCCATGTATAGACCACCATTTACGTGTAAAACTGTACCAGTAATGTAACTAGCCTTATCGCTGGCAAGGAAACTCACTGCATTAGCAATATCTTGAGGTTCACCTAAACGATTTAAAGCTACTTGATCAGTCATTTTTTTACGAATCTCTTCGCTTAACTGATCAGTCATTTCAGTGGCAATGAAACCAGGTGCAACACTGTTCACTGTAATCTGACGGCTACCCATTTCTTTAGCCAAGCTACGACTGAATGCTTCAATCCCTGCTTTTGCTGCCGAGTAGTTCGCTTGTCCAGGGTTCGAAAAATGTGCAACCACTGAACTAATATTAATAATGCGGCCAAAACGTGCTTTGGTCATGCCTTTCAATACACGCTTAGATAAGCGGTATACGGCTTTCAGATGAATATTGAGAATATCATCCCAGTCATCTTCAGACATACGAAGCAGCAAGTTATCTTTGGTAATGCCTGCATTGTTAACCAATACCAGTACCGAACCATATTTTTGTTCGATATCTGAAACCAGTGCATCAATCGCAGCGCCATCACGCACGTCAAGTACAGCACCTGCGCCATGTTCAGCAAAGCTTTCTGTCAGCTTTTGCGCGCCTGATTCAGAAGTTGCGGTACCAACCACAAAAAAACCGTCTTGAATGAGTTGCTGTGCAATTGCAGCGCCAATACCACGGCTTGCTCCTGTCACTAACGCAACTTTTCGTTGTTGTGTCATGCAATTTTTCCTTCTGCCACTAACACTGCGTTTAGGGCATCTTCCATACGTGCTTTGCTATCAATGGCAAATGCTTTTTCTATGTTCGGTAATCGCTTTGCAAGATTACTCAATACCGTACCTGGTCCACATTCAACCATGTACTGGATACCCTGATCTTGCAGATATTGCATGGTACGTGTCCATTGAACCGACTGGTACAATTGAGCTGTTAATGCCTGACGTAACTGAGCAACATCTGTCGCGATTTCCGCGTTGACATTTTGTATTACAGGAAGGCATGGTAGCTCAATGGCAGTTTGTTCCAAAGCTTCAGCAAACTTTTCTGCTGCTGGCTTCATCAATGTGCAATGTGAAGGTACTGAAACTGGCAATGCAATCGCTTTACCAGACTGCTCTTTTGCTTCAGCCATCACCTGCTGAACCAATGCAGCGCTACCAGCGATAACAACTTGACCTTGTGCATTGTAATTTGCAGCTTCAACAGAACCTTGGCCCGCAGCAGAAACCTTTTCACAAAGTTCAACCACTTTGTCATCTGCCAAGCCAAGAATTGCTGCCATTGCGCCTTCACCTTGAGGAACAGCGCTCTGCATTAATTTACCGCGTAAATGAACCAGTTTAACCGCATCAGCTAAAGTCATGGCCTCTGCCGCAACAAGCGCACTGTATTCCCCTAAAGAGTGCCCAGCAAGGTACTTTGGCACAATTCCACCCAGTTCTAACCACACACGCCATAAGGCAATGCTTGCAGTTAATAACACAGGTTGGGTATTTTCAGTCTGGTCTAAACCTTCACCGCTCTGGGCAATATGCCAAAGATCAAAACCGATTGCTGCTGATGCTTCTGCAAATGTATCTTGAACGACACTAAATTGCTCTGCTAGTTCAGCCAACATACCTGCTTTTTGTGAACCCTGACCAGGAAAAACAAATGCTGTTTTTGTTGCTTGAGCAGCCTGCTCAAGTCGCTTAGTCGACATATAAAAATCCTTAAAATGGTCTATCGCCAATTTCATCAACACTCATGATTCTACATGAGAATGACAACAGACTCTTTTCCGATGCGGCAATTTACCATTGATTAAATCGTTTTTTAATTGCGAAAAACAACAAAAAAGGGAGCTTTCGCTCCCATTTTTTCTATACTTTAAGCTAACGCTTAATGCATATGGTTCAATTATTCAGCATCAGCTGCTTTAGCGAATAATTGACGACCACGGTAAATACCGTCTTTAGTCACGTGGTGACGACGATGAGTTTCACCAGTAGTTTGGTCTACAGATAATGCATTCTCGGTTAAAGCGTCATGTGAACGGCGCATGTCACGGCGAGAGCGACTTTTACGGTTTTGCTGAACGGCCATGATGGCTCCTTACAAAGATCGAAAAAATGGATCAGAAACAAATTCAGTTGTCTTAACTCAACATTATATCACAAATTATGAGTTAAGTTTACCCTTCAAACTTGCCAAAACATCAAACGGGTTATCCCGTTTCTCTTCGACAACGTCCTGAATGGCAGGTCGATGTTTATGCTCACAAACATCATGCTTGGGAGATAAAGGCATCAACAATAACAGTTCATCTTCTAGTAGTGCGAGCAAATCAATCGAAGCAGGTGTATCAAAATCACCTTTTTTCGAAGACTCGCTTTCACCTAAAACGATGAAATCAGCATCCTCATCCAAGCGCTCTATCAGTGACTCATCATCGATCAAAGCTAAATGAAAATCTGAAACAAGTTCAGTTTCAACAGTATCCAGACAACGCTGGCATTCCATTGGAACTTTCGTTTCAATACGTCCATCTAGCCATACAATGCGATGATATGCATCCATTGATAGCTTACAGTCTATGTTGATCAATCGATCATTAATTGATCCAACAGCTTCACGAGCGATACGAGCAAAGCGAGACAATGGCAGTGTGCCTGACCATGTAAAGCCCTGTTCAGCCCATTTAAACGGCTCAATCTGTGCCGGAAAGGTATTTGCTGACATAATTAAGGCGGCAATTCTACAAATTCATCGGTACTCTGTCAAAGATTAAGATACAATTTTGCACTTCTTTAGACAGAACTCGGGGTAAATTAAGCAATGCACCTGTTGCAGCCGCAACTTGAAGTAACAACTTCATTACTTGTAAGCACCCATTCAACCTCTGCTCCTGCATTAACGCCAGATCAAGTGCAACGCTCATCTTGGCAAAAGTTAACATCAGAACCAGAACAGGTCGATTGGCTTATTTTACACTTTAATCACTGGTTTTCCCACCATAATGTCACACTAGTTAAAGGTGATTTTGAACCAGAATATTTCCCGGCGGAAAATGGACAGCCTGCAAGAATCCAATTTGCCCATGGTTTCTTTAATAGTGCGCTACATGAAATTAGTCACTGGAGCATCTCTGGCGCGCAGCGCCGCCTATTGCCAGATCTCGGTTATTGGTATGCCCCAGATGGGCGGACTGCTGAGCAGCAGGCGCTTTTTGAACAGGTTGAAATCAAGCCACAAGCAATTGAATGGCTGTTTGCAAAAGCTTTTGGTCGGAAATTCCGTGTCTCTTTAGATAACTTGACGGGCGATGGCGGTAATGGCCAGCGATTCAAAGATCATGTTTTTGCCCAGCTACAAGATTATTTTTCAGGTGAAGCCAAGTTACCACGCGACGCTGCGCATTTCATTCATTACATCTGTCTGTGTACCCGTCATGGCCGACCGTTACAACTCGATGAATTTAAACGTGAAGACCTTGATTAAAGGACAAAATTGTCACATCTAATGCTTGCAACTTGACCGCAACCCGCTTCATACTAAATTTAGCCATATAGATCAGGGAGTTCAAAGATGTTGCATTTACATATTCATCCCGAAAATCCACAGGCACGCTTAATCACACAAGCAGTGGAACGTATTCGTGCTGGGGATGTGGTGATTTATCCGACAGACGCAGCCTATGCAATTGGCTGTCAGATCGGAAATAAAAATGCGATGGAACGTATTGCGCAAATTCGTGGTCTGGGGCCAAAGCATCAATATGCAATTATGTGCTGTGACCTCTCTGACATTGCCACTTATGCCAAAGTCGATAATGCCATGTATCGTTTATTAAAAAATAATACACCTGCAGTCACGACGTTTATTTTGCCCGCGACCAGCGAAGTACCAAAACGTTTAATGCATCCCAAGAAAAAAACCATTGGCCTGCGTATTCCAAGTAATCCTGTTGCGCAAGCGTTATTAAAAGAACTCGGTGAACCGTTGCTAACCAGTACTTTAATTTTGCCCGATCAAAAAGATCCCCTAGATGATCCATACGATATTGAAAATCAGCTCGGTAAACGGATTGATGTGTTTATTGACAGTGGTTTTGGGACTTTATCAACCACCAGTATTGTAGATTTATCAGGAGAAAATCCTGAAATCGTGCGTCGCGGTGTTGGTGATGTCAGTGCTTTTGAATAAGTACTGACATCTATTTCACTATTACAAGCTTAGGCATAAGGAAAATTTGGACATTCAGCCAGAATTTGACTTGCACTTTGTATTTTCTGGCCTGATTCGTTAAAAACGTCGATTTGAAATGAGAATCGATCTTCAATTAAAAGACCATAGATTTTGCTTCTGCCACTTTGCTTCAGTGTTTGAAAGTTTTTCAGAAAAGCACAACTTTGTTGTTTAAGCTGTTCTGCACTCACACTTTGACTATCCTTATCACTTCTGAGTTTCATCTTTACCATAATCTTCGGGTAATGATTGACTGCGCGAATCTCCATTCCCCATTTAGACGCAGTGGGGTTTGTATGGTGATTGATCTTACTGACGATCATTCGACCTAAATATTGTCTTAGCAGCTCTTTCTGCACTGACGGGTTATTCCAGATAATAAAATTACCAATCAGAACAATAACCAAGGTCAGCGTCAGGCCGATAATTATTTTTCTTTTCATTGAAGTGGTATACCGCAATATTTCTCATTAAAACCAATGATCAAATTCAGAATTCAAAAAAATCTGATAACCGCTGTTTCTGAAATCCCTGCGCGTCGAAATTCTCAGGATTTAACCACTGGAGATAACTCTGTTCTAGTGCAGGCCATTCTTCATCAATGATTGAAAACCATGCTGTATTGCGGTTACGACCTTTGCTGACCCGATCATGGCGGAATAATCCTTCATATTGAAAACCAAAGCGCAACGCAGCCGCTTTAGAGGGTGCATTACAGTCATCACATTTCCACTCTACCCGTCTATAGCCCCGCTTGAAACATTGTTGTAAAAGTAGAAATATCGTTTCAGTCGACGCTTTTGATTTTTTCATCTTATGCGAGTAATAGACATTGCCAATTTCAATCGCACCGTGTTCCAGTCGTGGTTGTAAGAGTGCAATCCAGCCTTGAACTTCACCATTCACTTCAATCAGAAAATGTGTAACGCCCTGAAAGCCAAATCGTTGTTCTAAAGTTTGTTTTAATTGATCTCTGCTCTGGGGCGCAAAATAAGGTAAATAGGTCCAGCATGATGCATCAGGCTCGGTCTCTACCGCATGCCAGATATCATTTGCGGTCTGATCGGAAATTTCACCTGTAATACGAATCAGTTTAACGTATTGGCCCACGAGATCTTGCTGAATAAGTGAGCATGGCTGGTGATCAACATCAAGGCCAACACTTTGTCCAAACGAGTTCTGTTGTGTTTTTAAATATTGTTTCATAGCGATTTATAATTAAGCAGAAATCATGATTTTCGCTGCTCATTTAAGCATAACTTTATTACATGACCTAGATGATCACGTATAAATATAGAAAATACCCTGAGAAGTTTAAGGTTTTTGTAAGTCAGCAATTTATTAAATTGGGGATTTCGATTAGAATAGGCGTGCTCTTGGTAGCATGTGCCCTTTCTTGCACAAAAATTATATCTTTTCATGCTTTTGAAAATTCGCGTGGCTTATAACGGTAATGAACCAAATTCTCCCCTCTCCTTTGGAGTCCACTCCTTCCATTCGCGTGCTTGACGAGTGGCAAGAAGTCATACCTGAAGATTTGTATATCCCGCCTGCCGCGTTTGAAATTTTACTGGAACAATTTGAAGGTCCTTTGGATTTTCTGATTTACCTGATTCAAAAAAATGGCTTTGATTTATTACAAGTCGATATTTCACCGATTGCGACCCAATATCTGTCTTATATGGACAGTATGAAGTCCCTGAATATCGAACTGACGGCTGATTATATGGTGATGGCCGCGCTTTTGGCTGATCTAAAATCACGCTTGTTATTACCAAAACCAGCTGCTGTTGATCAATTTGAAAAAGATCCAAAACAAGAATTGATTGACCGTTTGGAAACGTATTTACGCATTAAACAGGCCGCTGAACGATTGGGGCAAATGCCAATCTTCGAGCGTGATACTTTTAGTGCCAATGTTAGTATTGGACATATTGCGCCGATTTATGAAGGCTATGATGTAGCTGCCTTACATGATGCCTTATTTTGTGTGTTTAATCGTCCTGAACCGATCACGCATGTGGTCGCGCAGGAACCAGTATTGCTAGAAGAACGTATCGCCTTTATTGAAAGTCAGCTCGCGTTAGGTGAAGCCTTGAGTTTTATTGAATTATTAAATCCCAAGCAAGGTCGTATGGGGATGGTGGTTACGTTTATGGCAGTACTTGAACTTACACGTCAGCAAAAAATCCAGATTATTCATACAGGAATTGAAGCTCCGTTGACCATTCAAGGAGTTGCCGCATGAGTTTAGATCAGTTAGAACAAAGTGAAAGCATGTCACTTGAAGACATTCATCATGATGTTTTATTGCAAATTGAAGCTATTCTATTCGCCAGTGACTCACCAGTCTCAATTGCCCGTCTAAAAGAAGCGTTTCAAAACCAATATAATAAGCAGCAATTACGTACATTTGTGCAGCAATTGGCAATGTTACAGCATGGTCGTTCAATTGAATTAATTGAAACGGCACAAGGCTTTCGTTTTCAGGTACGTGCGAAATATCGCAATATCATTGCGCAGGTCTGGCCAGAACGCCCAACCAAATTATCCCCCTCTTTACTCGAAACTGTCGCAGTGATTGCTTATCATCAACCTGTAACACGTGCCGATATTGAGCAGATTCGTGGTGTATCTAATAATAGCCAGATTTTAAGAACACTTTTTGACTGGAACTGGATTAAAGAAGCCGGTTTCAGAGATTTACCCGGAAGACCTGCGTTGTTGATTACAACGCCCCAGTTTTTAAATGCTTTTGGCTTAGCGTCGCTAGGTCAATTGCCTCCCCTGCAGAACGCCAAGGAAGCATTCATGGCTCTCGATGCACATGCGCCGAAGTCTTGAGAAGGTGAACTGTTGATCATTATGTCTAAGGTTGTGCTGTCATGAGTGAAAAATTACAAAAGGTTTTAGCGAGAGTCGGGTTAGGCTCGCGTCGCTATATGGAAGAAGTCATTGCTGCTGGTCGTGTCAGCATCAATGGTCGTATTGCTCAAGTTGGTGAGCGTATCGAACCCACTGATGAACTTCGTATCGATGGTCGTAAAGTACAATTCCAAATTGAAGACGAAATTCGTCGTCGCGTTTTAATTTACTATAAGCCAGAAGGTGAAATTTGCTCGCGCAATGATCCTGAAAAACGTCCAACTGTATTTGATCATTTGCCTCAAATTGCCAATGACCGTTGGGTCATGGTCGGTCGTCTGGATATTAACAGTACTGGTTTATTGTTATTCACAAACGATGGTGAACTTGCAAACCGTTTAATGCACCCATCAAACGAAGTAGAACGTGAATATGCCGTTCGCGTGATGGGTGAAGTTACACCACAAATTCGCAACAACATGTTGAAGGGTGTTGAGCTTGAAGATGGTCCTGCGAAATTTGAATCATTCTCTGAAATTGGTGGTGACGGGATCAACCGTTGGTATCAAGTTGTGGTTAAAGAAGGTCGTAATCGCGAAGTACGTCGTATCTTTGAATCACAAAGCCTCAAAGTAAGCCGTTTATTACGTACCCGTTACGGTACCGTGATTTTACCGCGTGAATTACGTACTGGTCGCTGGATGGAACTGGATAAAACCGACATCGACAACCTTGCGAAATCAGTTGAGTTAAAACCACGTCAAGGTACTGGCCTATTCGGTATGGCAAAACGTCGTACTGAAAAAATGGCTGAGAAACCATTGGCTGCACGTCGTGGTGGTTATTTACGTCAACAACGCCGTGATGATGAACAAGATCAGTCACAGCAACGTTCTGGCGGTAATAGCAACAATAACAATGGTCGTAAAACCATTGGTTTCAACAAAGGCTTTAAAAAGTTTTAATCCTTTGGTCTGAAATAAAAAAACGCTCTGATCAGAGCGTTTTTTTATGACTTTAGTTTAATGATGGACGATCCCTTGTGGAATGGCATTCAGCAACTTCTTGGTATATTCATGTTGTGGATGCAAATACAGTTCATCAGAATTGGCAATTTCAACCAGTTCGCCATGATTCATCACCATCACCTGATCTGAAATATATTTCACCACCGATAAATCATGTGAAATGAAGATATAGCTCAACCCAAATTCATCCTGCAAATCTTGCAATAAATTCAGTACCTGTGCCTGCACGGATACATCCAGCGCAGAGACTGATTCATCACAAATCAGGATTTCAGGCTTTAGGGTTAAGCAACGTGCAATTGCGATGCGTTGTCGTTGTCCGCCAGAAAACTCATGCGGATAACGATCATAGGCTTGCACAGGCAAGCTAACACGTTCCAACAATTCCAACGCTATTTTCTTACGTTCCGCATCATTTTGCCCAATGCCATGAATTCGCATTGGTTCTAACAAAATCTGTCCAATAGTAAAGCGTGGATTGAGAGACGCATAAGGATTCTGGAAAATGATCTGAATCTTGCGCTGGTACTGACAAAACTCTTTCTCACTCATGGCCAGGATATCCTTACCACCAATCAAGGCCTGCCCACCCGTTGCTTCATGCAAACGCATCAGCAGTAAACCGATGGTGGTTTTTCCTGAACCCGACTCTCCCACCAGTCCCAGCGTTTTGCCTTTTGCCAATTGGAAAGACACGCCTTTCACAGCCTGAAACTCATCTCTCCCCCATAAACCTTTACGGCTATAAAAGGATTTCTTAAGATCTTTAACCTCTAAAATAATCTGTTCATCACCCTTCAGACCACGAGAACGTTGCTTGAGATTCAAATCCGATAACTGGCTCACTTCCACCCATTGTCCATTTTCCTGCTTCATAAAATCACTGGTCACAGGTAAACGGTAAGGTCTTGAAGCAAGCTGCGGACGACAATGTAGCAAGGCTTTGGTATAGACATCCTGTGGCCGTTCCAGCACTTGCTCGACAGGGCCACATTCACGAATTTCCCCGTGACGCATAACAATCACTTCATCGGCAATTTCCCCGACCAGTGCTAAATCATGGGTAATAAACAACATCGACATCTGGTGACGTTGTCGTAACGATTCCAGCAAATCAATGATCTGTTTTTGAATGGTGACATCTAAGGCCGTGGTTGGCTCATCGGCAATCAGCAATTTTGGTTCACAGGCAATCGCCATCGCAATCATGACCCGTTGCTGCTGCCCGCCAGAAAGCTGGCTCGGATAAGCATCTATTTTGGTTTCAGGTGCAGGAATGCCGACTTCTCGGAGCAATTCCAGTACCCGCACTCTCGCTTCCTTACGCCCCATATCCAGATGAATACGCAGCACTTCGGCAATCTGATCGCCCACGGTAAATACAGGGTTCAACGATGACATCGGTTCCTGAAAAATCATGGCAATCTCTTTACCACAAATCTTCCGAATTTCACCTGCCGATAAATGCAGTAAATCCTTGCCTTCAAATTTGATTTTGCTTTGTGCTGCAATTTGGCTCTGACCTTTTGGTAATAAGCCCATCACCGCCAGTGAAGTCACGGATTTACCGCTGCCAGATTCACCGACCAAAGCCACCGTTTTATTTTTAGGAATCGAAAATGAAATTCCTTTTACGGTTTCAATCCACTGTTTATTTTCACCTTTAAAGCTGACTTGAAGATTTTCAACCTGTAATAGCGGTAGTTCATTCTGATATTGCATATTTTCGCTCTCCGCTATTTCAGTTTAGGATCTAAAGCATCACGCAATGCATCGGTGAACATCGAGAATGCGGTGACCAACACAGCCATTGCAATGGAAGCAGCTGCCAGTTGCCACCATTTCCCCAAAATCAGTTCACTTTGCGCTTCATTCAGCATACTGCCCCAAGACACCACACCGACTGGCACACCAAAACCAAGGAAGCTCAGAATCACTTCCGATTTGATAAAAGACACCACTAGAATTGAAATCTGCACCAAGGCAATATGACTCACATTGGGAAAAATATGCACAAACATACGGCGTAAATGACTGACGCCAATGGCTTTCGCTGCAAGCACATATTCGCGCGATTTGTGCTTCATGTATTCGGCACGGATCAAACGGAATACCCCCGTCCAGCCAGTCAAACCAAGAATGAGGACAATCGACAAAATGCCTTTTTGCTGGAGTACAGCCGCAATCGCTAGCACCAGTAACAAATAAGGAATCGAGGTGAAGATGTTGTAAAACCAGTTCAGGACATCATCGACCCAACCACCGAAATAACCTGCAATCGCCCCCAGAAAAGTACCAATCACCACAGCCAATACTGCCGACAACAAGCCAACTAGAATCGACGTTTCAGCCCCTTTAATGGTTTTTAGCAAGATATCTTGCCCCCATTTATCGGCACCAAAAGGCAAGGTACTTTTTAATTCCTGTTTTTGTTCTAACAAATTTCCACCCAGTTGCTGATTGATTTGCTTCATATCCTCAGCTAACGGGTCGACCATACCATAATCATCGATGTAACCACTTTGCTGCTCACTCTGGATCTCGGCATTCAATTGCTGAATCACATCTTTCAAAGGATCAACCGGATTTTCAGGCAAGCTTTCTGTGCTCTTCGCCGCTTCTTTCACATGGGAAGAATCCGCATCTGCCCCCAAAAAAGTCGGTGGCGCATAACTGACCGCAACTTCTTTATTCCAGTTTGATGCAATCACACCTGTCATGGACAAAGCCAGCAGGATGAAATAAAACAGCACTACAATAAATGAAACCACCGCAATACGATCTGATTTCAGTCGCTTTAATGCCAGTTGCCATAATCCTGTCGCAGCAGTTGATTCATCAGAAGATGCTTTGCTTTTAAAAATTGTACTGAGCATTGTCATCCCCTCTACTTCAACTGAACACGAGGATCGAGGAGCTTATAAATCAGATCGGCGATCAGGTTAAAAATCATGGTCATTGCGGCGATATAAACGGTAATCGCTTTGATCACAGGAAAATCACTACGCTCTACTGCAATAATAATTTCTCGCCCGATACCCGGAATCCCGAAAAAACGCTCAATCAAGAATGCGCCAATTAATAAGGCAGGCAAGCTAGCCATGACTTCAGTCACAATTGGAATGGATGCGTTACGGAGCACATGTACACCCAGTACGCGCGACTCGCCTACACCTTTGGCACGGGCAGTACGCACATAATCCTGATTAATTTCATCCAGCACAAAACTGCGATATAGACGTAAAGTCGGCGCAATACTCACCACCAGCATAATGAGAATCGGCAATAATGCGTACTGGGTTAGGTTTTCACTGAAATTATCGCTCCAGCCCTGAACGGGAAACCAGCTCAGTTGGTACGCCAATACATATTGAAAAACAATGATATAAACCAGAATACTGATCGACATTCCAATGGTGCATAGCATCATAACCATACGATCTGTCAGTGAGCCACGTACCGAAGCAACCGCTAAAGCCAAGATGATTGAAATCACAGTCTGTAAAATGGTCAGCGGGATCAATAACGTCAGCGATGGCCCTAAACGGGTCAGAATAATCTGTGAGACCGACTCCCCGGTACTCCAACTCACACCATAATCAAAGGTCAGAATCTGTTTAATAAAAATCCACAACTGCACGTAGTAAGGTTGATCTACGCCTAACTGTTTACGGATGTTTTCAATTTGCTCTGGGTTAGACATCTTCCCTGCCAGAATATATGCAGGATCGCCCCCCACCCAGTTAAATAAAAAGAAAATCAGCAAAATAACACCCAACATGGTCGGGATCATTTGCCATAGTCTACGCACGACATAAGCAAGCATAATGGCAAATCCTTATTTGACCCGTTGACCTGTAATTTCACTAAAGAAGGCTTTGTTATCTGGTTCTCTGCCCAAGAAGTCCTTGACCAGTTGTGCAGCGCTCTTCTGGCTGCCTTGTGAAAGAATGGCTTGGCGATAACGTTGACCGACTGCAGGATTATTCAGGTTATCTCCAAATGCCGACAACATATCCAGCGCCAGAACTTCTGACCACATATAGCCATAGTAGCCCGCCTGATACCCCATTAAATGCCCAAACTGGCCTGGAAATTCTGAGCTTGGCACATAGCCCAATGCCGTTGCCGATTCCATTTTTTTCCAGACATCCATCGGCTGTACTTTTAAGGCATCTACGCCATGTAAAGCCATGTCGTATTGTGCATACAGGGTTTGACGTGCATAACGTATACCACGTCCATAATTGTGTACCGATTTCAGACGTGCGATCAGTGCATCATCGACTCGTGGACAAGCGGGATCACAATAGTCAGCAACTTTAGATAATGTTTCTTTACGGCGAGCCCATTCTTCATACATTTGTGAAGGTGCTTCAACAAAATCTCGCTCTACTGAAGTACCTGACTGACCTGAATAGCGGGTTTTCGATAAAATACCGTGCAGCGCATGACCAAACTCATGGACAAAGGTTTCTAACTCATCGCTATTTAGCCCTTTGCGGTTAAAATTAGTGACCAGCACCGAAATCGGTTTACGCTTGCTTAAGGTACTGCCGCCATATACGCCCCATACAGCCGCATGGCCATATTTGCCTTCACGCGGAAATTTATCCATATACAGGCCGCCCAGCACTTCACCTGTTTTCTTATCTGTTACATCATAATATTCAACTTCATCTTGCCATGTATCGACTTTGGCAGGCTTGAATTCGATGCCGTATAAGTCAGAAGAAATTGCAAATAACCACTTCTGAGCCGCAAGCGTCGGGAAATAATCACGAAGCTTTTCCTGATCAATCTGGTATTTCTGTTTACGTAACTTTTCGCTCCAGTAATTCACATTCCAGCGATTAATTTCTGTTTTTTCAATCGGCGTATTTAAGGTTTTGGCTTTAAAAATTCGTAGTTCTTCAACTTCTTTTTGCTCTAAAGGTGCCACAACTTTATGCACATCAGCGAGAAAGTTATTCACTGCTTTTGGCGTTTTCGCCATACGTTTTTTTAATGCCAAATCGGCATAACTTGGCTGACCAAATAACTGTGCCAGTTCATAACGTAAATCAATAATCTGCTTGAGTAAGACGAGGTTCTTTTCTGTGCCACGACGGGTAAAGGCAGTTTGATAACGCTTGCGTGCATCATCACTGTCTGCCAGTTCCATGAAAGGTTGGTACTCAGGATACTCAAATCCTAATAAATAATTGCCTTTGTCATTTTTCTTTAAACCCGCAATATAACTGTCTGGCAAGCCCTTCAGTTCCGCTGGAGTAAACTCGAGTTTTTCAGGATTATCACGAATATTGCGAGAGAATTCTTGCGAAAGTTTCGTCAATTCATCAAAAATATTTTTAACCCGAGTTCTCTTTTCAGGCGCTAATTGCACACCGGTATCTTCAAAAGCATCGAGAATGTCCTGACGATATTTGCGATCAATTTCATCTGCTGCCGTAGTATTTTTAATTCGTTGATACAGCTTTGGATTCTGATAGATTTCTGTTTGTAGCTGGTTCAATTTAACTTCACAGTCTTCGGCAGCTTTACGCAATTTCGCATCTGGATCAACATTGCTATATAAGCTGATCGGACCTGCAAAATCTTCAAACGTTGCCATCAGTTGATCCCACTCAGCCAATACTGGCCCAGCCGCAGATTGAGGCTTCACAGATTGTGTTTCGAGTTGAGCAATACGTTGTTGTAATTTTTCTAAGTTCGCATCACACCATTGAGCGCTAGCTGCTGTTTTTAAAATAGGTAAGGTGCTTCTTTCAGCCCAGATACTCTGGCTCATCCCTACAGTTGTCATGGATAACAAAGCCAGACTCGACAATTGCAATATTTTTTTCGCCATTTTTTCTCTCCAATTTGATTTGTTCGTTATTTCTTGTCTTGAATATCAATGTACATCCACTCTGCTGGCAAGATAGGATGCTTTTTATAGCCCAGCACACGAGGCTGTGCGACCACAGTCCGGTAACGGGTCGACATGAATTGTACGGGTGAGTAAAACTCTAAAAGACGTGACATTTTGCGATACAGCATATCGCGTTCCGGCCCATCATCCAGTTTGAGTGTTTGCTCATATAAACGGTCATATTCTGGTAATTTAAAGCAGGTATGATTGGTTGCATGAATATTTTTGCCATAGAACAACTGCATAAAATTATCGGCATCAGGATAGTCGGCAATCCACGCTGAGGCTTTGAACATGGTCTTACATTGTTTTTCAGCCTTTAAACCCTCAGCAAAAGGCACTGGCTTGGACACCATATTAATTTTGATATTGCCCAAATCCTTCTTGAGTAGCTCAGCCATTTGCATACTACGGGCACTGCTGGTAGAAGGCATAAACTCAATCACCAGCGGCTTGCCATCAGGAAATCTTCGCCATCCATCTGCACCGACTTTATAGTTATAACGATCCAGTAACAGATTGGCTGCCTTCACAGAATAAGGCACACTGCTTTTATAATCAGGGTCATGCCCCGCAACCCCATAAGGGATCGGAGACTCCAGTTTTTTGGCATTGCCCTTGGCTAAAATGCTGATAAATTTTTCTTTGGAAATCGCCATAGACATGGCACGGCGTAATGCAATTTTATCTTTACCAAAACCACCGACAACAGGATTCTGGATATTCCAGTATAAATAATCAATCGACGGATCTGGGATCCGCGACAATTGAACGCCCTTTTTGGCTAACTCGGGTTTTAGACTTCCATCTTGTTGTATCGCTTGTGCCGGTAATTCACCATCCAGCGTAAATAAATCCAGCCCATCTTTTTGAAATGCTAACCATCCAGATTGTGATTCTTCAATCACTCGAATATCAATCACACCGATCTGTGGCATTTTTTTGCCTTGCATCTGCTGGACGATTTTCTGCTCATCTGGACTGTTTGCTTTAAAATTCCAGGTAAAACCACGATAATCAGGATTCGCCTTTAGAATAATCCGTGAACCAGGTGTCCAATGTGCCAGTACATAAGGGCCTGTTCCGACTGGATGCGCCATGGCATAGCCTGTTGTTTTATCCCGATAGTGCTCAATCACTTCACGTGCCACTGCACCTGTCGGTTGATGGGCAAGTAGCATAGGGAAATTATGATTCGGCTCTTTTAAGCGAATCACCAAGGTATAACGATCAGGTGTCTGGATGCCACTGATCGACTGATCATAATTAAATTTTCCCGTTTTACTGGCCTGTTGAATTAAGGCATCCATCCCGTCAATTTTATCTTCGAATAACCAACTATTCGGCGAACGTAAATTCGGGTCAAGTAACCGCTTATAGGAATAGGCATAGTCTGCCGCCGTCAACTCTCTACGCTTGCCTTTAAACACAGGATCAGAAGCAAAATAAATCCCTTTCTTCAATCGGATGGTATAGGTCAGACCATCTGCACTCACCTCAGGTAAAGCAACCGCAGTATTGGGAACCAGTTTTGCTGGGGATGCTAAATAATCATAGGTATAGAGCGTTTCAAAGACTGAATATAAAATATGAGCAGAATAAAGGTCTTGTACAGCTACAGGATCAAAACCTGTTTCCGCAACAGGAAAGGCATAACGTAATACTTTTTTAGGATCTGCTGGGCTCTTAGCGATTGCTGTACTGACTGCACTCGCAAATGTTGTCCCCACTAACAGTGCCAACCCCATACGTGATATAGAAAGTTTAAAATTTTGCTTCATCAGGTATACATCACTTATTTTTGATTTGGTTCAGCAATATCTAGATATTGCCAATTGCTATTCATAATAGGATGAGCCTTGAATCCCTGCACTTCTGGCTGAATCAACCAGTTGCGAATACGGGTATCCTGCAAGATCCAGATATTGTCTGCTTCAATTTGACGACTCATTTTTTCATAGAATGGCATGCGTTTTTCAGGTGGTTGCTGCATCGCCTGCTTATATAAATTGTCATAAGCGACAGATTGATAGCAGGACTGATTGCCACGTCCAACATTTGGGCCATAGAGTAATTGAGTGAAGTTTTCCCCTTCTGGGTAGTCAGCATGCCATGCACCGCTCCACATCATGTATTTACACTGTGATGAAGCTTTTAAATTATCTGCGAAATTACTGACTTTAAAATCAGAACGTATTCCAATTGCATCCAGACTTTTTTTCCAGAGTTCCGAATACATCACTTTTGCCGAACCAGTTTCCGTATTGATTTTTAACGTCAGCGGCTTTCCATTTGGCAGGTTACGATAGCCATCTGCGCCTTTTTTATAACCGAAATGATCCAGCAGTTTATTGGCTAATACAGGATTGTAAGCAATGCTACTGCGGTAATTTGGATTGTGCCCACTCACGCCTTCTGGCACCAGCATTTCTGCTTTCACTGCCTGTCCCTTGCGTAGTATGCGAATATATTCATTCACATTAAAAGACAGCGCGATGGCGCGTCTTAATGCCACTTTATCCAGACTGTTTCCGCCCACCACTGGATCACGCATATTCAACATAGAATAGGTAATCTCAGCCTCTTTATTGGCATAGAGACGAATGCCCTGTTTCTGCATCGCCGGTTTTAACTGGTTATTTTGATCCAGAACTTTGGGGATGGCATTTTCTGTGACTTTATCAAAATCAAGTTGCTTGGATTGAAGTGCTAACCAGCGAGACTGTTCTTCTTCGATAATGCTGATATTGACCTTGCCAATTTGCGGCATTTGCTTGCCGCTCATTTCCCTGACCAGTTGATTGTCCCATTCCGTACCCGAGGATTTGAAATTCCAGACAAAGCCTCGATAATCAGGATTGGCCACCAACTCAATTTTACTGCGAGGTACATATTTACTTAGCATATAAGGCCCCGTACCTACAGGGTGCATCGCAAGACGATCTTTATAATATTCAACAACTTCACGTGCAACTGCACCAAATGAACTATAAGCAAGAATATAAGGAAAGTTATAATCAGGTTGAGTTAATGTGAATTGAATCGTATATTTATCTAATGCTTTAAGACCTTCTATCTTGGCATCGTAATTAAACTTTCCAGTTTTCTTGGCTTGTTCGACCAGTGCATTGGCACCCACAATTTTATTATCAATAAAAGAAAATGATGAGGCATGATTTTTAGGATCTAAAATACGTTTAATGGAATAAACATAATCTTCGGCTACCAGCTCCCTGCGCTTGCCTTTAAATGCAGGATCATCCGTAAAATAAATCCCTGATTTTATTTTAAAGATATAGACTTGCCCATTTTTTTCAATAGTCGGCATTTTTTTCGCTGTTGCAGGGATCAGTTTAACTGGATTTGCCAGATAATCATATTGCACAAGCCTTTCAAAAATTACATCCGCCACATTCCCACTATAAAAATTGAAAGTTTTAACCATGTCAAAACCATCATCTGGTGCTTCAAAAGCAACCCGAAGGACTTTATCCGCTTGAGCAGGTGTTTTTGCATAAACATTTGGCATGAATGCAATCACGCTGGATAAAACAGTGACCGTAAAAAAAATAGACTTCAAATCGATACTCACATCATCGTTTTTTAATAAATACTAGACTTTTGCATAGCATTCAACACCACTACCGTTTCTCTTACCACGATTCAAATCCAAATTTTTCATCAAAAAATCATTTACTTAATAAAAATTTACCATTTGGAAAAATTAAACCATAAGAAAAAACGCTTCATAGCTGAAAATTACCTTGCTAATTTCATGCCACTTTTCAAATAAAAAAATCATGATTATTTTTTAACCAATACTTATTTAAAGCAAATCTGGTTTTCAGGCATCTTAAATAAAAGTAACTTTATGCCAAATCATATTTTTTTATATTATTTCCTATTTCAATGAAATCAGAATAATAAAATACATGTTTTATTGAAATAGGAAAGTATTTGCACTACAAAAAAGCAAAAATAAAACTTTATG
>NZ_LZPJ01000048.1:0-8173 GCF_001729365.1 Acinetobacter sp. YK3 | reverse complement strand
CAGCAAGAAGAAAGCGTTCGTGTAGATACCCGTACTGGTGACTACCTAGAGCGTGCATAATTGTGAAGGCGTAGCTGAGCTACGCAAGATATACAATTATCGAAGGGGATGATGAACAATCATCCCTTTTTTTATGCCAAAGTATTAGATAAATAATTGAAGCTAGAAGGTAAACTTACAAAGATATTTCTTCTACAGAAAATATAGAAAGGGAAAGCTAAATAACCACGCGTTATGTATTTGAGAGGTTTTGAATGGAGACAACACAAGCGAAGTCAACACTTTCCTCAAAACTCCTATGGAGTTTGGTTGCCATTGTTGGGGCAATTTCATTTGGGATATTGGCGGTTAGTCGTGGTGAGCATGTCAATGCAGTCTGGTTGGTTCTTGCTGCGGTCTGTGTATATAGCATTGCATATCGGTTCTACAGTTTATTTATTGCAAACAAAGTTTTTGAATTAAATCCTAAACGGTTAACACCAGCTCATCGCCTTGCCGATGGTCTGGATTATGTACCGACCAATAAATTCGTTTTATTCGGTCATCACTTTGCTGCGATTGCTGGAGCAGGGCCTTTAGTCGGGCCGATTCTTGCAGCACAAATGGGTTATTTACCCGGTACCATCTGGCTCTTGGTCGGTGTAGTGATTGCCGGTGCGGTACAAGATTTTCTGGTTTTATTTATCTCCACACGACGCGATGGTCGCTCTTTAGGTGAGATGGCAAAACAGGAGCTTGGTACTTTTGCTGGTGTGATAGTGATGCTGGGTACGCTTGGTGTAATGATCATTATCCTTGCAGTACTGGCACTGGTGGTGGTTAAAGCTTTGGCACATAGCCCGTGGGGTGTGTTCAGTATTGCAGCGACGATTCCAATTGCTTTATTCATGGGCATCTACATGCGTTATCTCCGCCCAGGGAAAATTGCTGAGGTTTCAATTATTGGCTTTGTGCTGATGATGGCGGCAATTGTCTACGGTGGTGACGTGGCGAAAGATCCATATTGGGGACAGTTATTTACCCTCAGTGGAACACAATTGACATGGGCGCTGATTATTTATGGCTTTATCGCTTCGGTATTACCAGTTTGGTTGTTATTAGCGCCACGTGATTATTTATCAACTTTCTTGAAAATTGGTGTGATTGCAGGTTTGGCGATCGGGATTATCTTTGCGATGCCTGACCTGAAAATGCCAGCAGTCACGCATTTTGTTGATGGTACAGGGCCTGTATTTGCAGGTAGTTTATTTCCATTTCTATTTATTACCATTGCTTGTGGTGCGATTTCAGGCTTCCATGCGCTGGTTGCGTCAGGCACAACCCCTAAACTGGTCGATAATGAAGTCAATATTCGTATGATCGGCTATGGCGGTATGTTGATGGAATCATTTGTCGGTATCATGGCAATGATCTGTGCAACGGTACTTGATCCAGGTATTTATTTTGCAATTAATGCGCCAGCAGCAGTTTTAGGAACCTCGGTAGAGACCGCTGCGGAAGCAGTGCGTAATCTTGGCTTTGTGGTTAGTCCAGAAATGTTGACCTTACTGGCTCAGGAAGTCGGTGAGAGTTCAATTCTGTCTCGTACAGGTGGTGCACCGACATTTGCAATTGGTATGGCGCATATCATTTCAGAGATTTTCAACAATCGCTCCATGATGGCGTTCTGGTATCACTTTGCGATTCTGTTTGAAGCCTTATTCATTTTGACTGCTGTCGATGCAGGAACACGTGCATGTCGTTTCATGGTGCAGGATACAGTGGGTATCGTGGTTCCAGCGATCAAGCAATCAAGTTCATTCTTTGGAAATATGGTCGGGACCTTTGTCGCGGTCGCAGGTTGGGGTTTCTTCGTTTATCAAGGTGTGGTTGATCCACTGGGTGGGATTAATTCATTGTGGCCACTCTTTGGTATTGGTAACCAGATTCTTGCATCGATGGCACTGATTTTGGGAACCGTCATTTTATTCAAAATGAAGAAAGAGAAATATGTTTGGGTGACGATTGTCCCAACGATTTTCTTGTTCATTACCTCGATGACAGCGGGCTGGCAAAAGATTTTCCACGAAAATCCGAAAATTGGTTTCCTTGCACAAGCGAATCGTTTCTCTGATGCGATTGCACGTGGTGAAGTATTGGCACCAGCCAAAACCGTTGCGGAAATGCAGACCATTGTGATGTCGAATCAAATCAATGCGGCACTTTGTGGCTTCTTTATGATTGTTGCGATTGTTATGGTGATTGCATCAATTGGCATTATACGCCGTGCTTTGGCAAGCCCAACACCAACCGCGAATGAAGCACCAGCCGTTTATTCAGAAACCCCGATGACTGCGAATAGCATCAAAGGAGAGTAGCGATGGATTTTAAAATTGCTCGACAAGGTAGCGCGGTGATCGTGAAGATTATTAAATTCACCATCATGTCGCAAAAGCACTTACTTTTGTCACCGAAGAATTGGTCGCGTATTGCTGTTTTATGGCAACGTTTGCAGCAGAGTTTCCGTCTGATGGTTGGCGTGCCTGATTATGAAACCTATGTGCAGCATATGAAGGCGCATCATCCAGATTTAACGCCGATGGATGCAAAGACTTTTTATCGTCATTGTATCGATGCACGTTATCCTTCTGCGGGTGGCAATATGAAGAAGTGTCCTTGCTAGAAATTATTTGATTTCTTTGAAAAAAAACCAAAACAGTGTATGTTGAACATACACTGTTTTATTTTGGGGGATAGAATAATGTGGGGCATGGAAAAGTCATCGGCTCAAGAGAAAACAAAACAGAATCAGGCATTAGAACAAGATATTCAAAGCTTTGCCCAGAAGATTGAGCAATTCTTATTTGAAGTAAACCAACTGATTTTAGACAAACCACAACAAACCAAATTGGCGCTAACTTGCTTGTTGGCGGGTGGTCATGTGTTGTTTGAAGATTTACCTGGCCTAGGTAAAACCACTTTAGCCAGTGCTTTGGCGCGTCTAGCTGGGCTGCATTTCCAGCGGATTCAATTCACCAATGATATGTTGGCGAGTGATGTGATTGGGATCAATATTTTTAATCAGAAAGAACATCTATTTGAGTTTAAGCAAGGGCCGATTTTTACTCAGATATTGTTGGCAGATGAAATTAACCGCTGTAGTCCCAAAACTCAAAGCGCCTTATTAGAAGCAATGGAGGAAGGGGCCGTTACCGTAGATGGTGTGCATTATGAATTGCCACAACCATTCTGGGTCTTAGCCACGCAAAACCCATTGTTTCAAAGTGGTACCTATGCATTACCAGAATCTCAACTCGACCGTTTCTTGATGCGCTTGTCGTTGGGATATCCTTCTCGACAAGCGGAAAAATTGTTATTACAACAGCGTTCACGACAGGTTTTGATCCATCAACTAAATGCTGTATTTAATCAAGCAGATATTTTGCATTTACGTGAGCTGGCAAAACAGGTTTTTCTGAGTGAGGCTGTACTCAATTACATTTTGGACTTGGCTGCTGAAACACGGAAGCTACGTCATGGGCTGTCAACACGTGGGGTATTGGCGTTGAAGGCTGCGGCACAAGCTTATGCATTGGTTGAGGGGCGTAGCTTTGTAATGACAGATGATATACAAACTGTATTTGTCGCTGTGGTGGCACATCGTTTAAGTCTGAGTGACGTTGAAGTTGGGCAGATTTTACAATCGGTCGATGTCTTATAGTTGAGATCGGCATATGCAAAAAGGAGTCAAGCAGCAGCTACAACAATGGATTGCGAAGCGCTTTCAGGTTGAAGGCAGTAAGGTTTTATTGCAGAAAGATGTGCTGGTATTTATTTATAAGCAAGGTTTCTTATATCTGGTTCTAATTGTCATTACATTTATTGCAGGGATCAACTATGCAAATAACCTGATTCTCGGGTTTTGCTTTTTAATCAGCGCTATTCTCTGTATCAGCTTTTATCTGACTTTTAAGCAACTGCATGGCTTGGAGATTGAACTGGTCGCGTCAGAGGTTGGGCAAGTGAGTCAGCCGCTAATCCTAAAAATTTTATTTAAACAATCTGTCCAGATGGTTCGATATTTGCGTTTAGATTGGCAAGAACAAGAACATTTTCTGTATCTGGACCAAACTCAGCAAAGCCTAGAACTTGTTGTTCTACCTGAACAACGCGGCAGATATGAATTGGATGCGTTGAAAATTTATGCGACCTATCCTTTGGGATTAGTCCGTGCATGGACGTATTTATATCCAAAACAAAAAGTCTGGATTGCACCGAAAGCCTATGATTGGCAGAAAGAACATAAGAGTCAGCCGACTTCGGCGCAGGATAGTCTGGATGAATTTAAAGAACTGAGAACTTTCCAACATGGAGACTCTTATCAGAATGTGGCATGGAAGCAGGTTGCACGTGGGCAGGGTTTCTTTATCAAAATGTTTGAAGCGCAGGCCAATCATCAACATGTAGAAATTGACTATCAGCAAATACCCGCATTAGGCCATGAGGAAAAATTAAGTTTTATGATGGGGCTGATTGAACAGTGTGAACAATTAGGGGATGACTATGCTGTGATTTTGCCGCATGCCAGACTGGAAAGTGGACAAGGCCAAACCCAATTGATGAAAGCCAGACTTTTACTTGCGCAGGCTTAAACATGACCAAAGCCATCTATTTTTGTATTTTAGCTGCTTTAGGATTGATCCTGATGGGTCAAGTCAGTTTTATTCCTGTCTCATTGAGTGGGTTATGGGGCATCGTTTGGCTGACTTTGGTATGGCGCTATCACAAACAAAAAATCACACCATTACCTAAACTGCTTTTAGTGGCATTTACCTTATTATCGATTGCATTGATTTATATTCAGTATCAAAGCTTGCTAGGTGTAGAGGCTGGGGTTGCATTTCTAACAACCTGTTTATTTGCCAAAAGTCTTGAATCTAAAAACACCCGTGATTTGCTGATTGTCTTTAACTTTGCCTTATTTGTCAGTGCAAGTTTGCTGTTATATAGCCAAGCATTCTGGATGGCCGTAGTTGTCTTTGTGGCATTCGTGATGTGCCTGATGGGCTTATATCGGATTCAAACTGATCTATTTAAACAGAGGAATCAGACCAGCAATCAGTTAAAACAAGATATGAGGCAAATCCTAAAATTTGTCGGGATTGCCACGCCATTTTTTATTCTGCTGTTTATTTTCTTCCCACGTTTACCGCCGCTTTGGGCGATTCCCATTCAACAGAACCACGCGACCACAGGCATCAGTGATCGAATGTCACCGGGGGATATTGCTCAATTATCTCAATCGTCTGCCTTGGCTTTTCGTATCATCGCACAGATGTATGATTTGCCTAGTCGATCAGAATTGTATTGGCGAGCGTTGGTTTTAGACGAATATGATGGAACCACATGGAGCAGTAGTTTTTACAATCAGCACTTAAAGCATATCCCGGTCTCATCGCGTCGTGTGAGTTATCAATATTTACCTGCTGATGAGCAAGCCAACTGGATCATGGGACTGGAATATTCGATTCCCCAAGAGCGTTATTTACAGCTGTATCAAGACGATAGTATTCGTCCTTCTAAATTGATTAAACGCAATCAACCCATACAGATGCTTTGGCTAGGGCGAACAGCAGCAGAGCCTATTTTCCTGTCACCGCGTCAACTTGAACTGAATACTCGATTTGATGAGGGTAAAGACAAAAAAGCACAGCAACTGGCGCAGCAATTATTTGAGCAGAACCAGAGACAGCCTGAAAAATACTTACAATCAGTGCTGTCGTGGTATAGGAAAAATGGCTTTACCTATACGTTGACGCCAGGCACTTTGAGTGGAGATCGGATTGATCAATTCCTGTTTTCTAGTCGCAAAGGGTTTTGTGAACATTATGCATCTAGCTTTGTCATGCTAATGCGTTATGCCGGAATTCCTGCACGGGTGGTGACTGGCTATCAAGGTGGACAATTGGCGCCAGACGGACAAAGTTGGGAAGTACGCCAGCTGGATGCGCATGCATGGAGCGAGGTTTATCTGAATGGAAAATGGCAAAGGATCGATCCAACTGCAATGATTGCACCGCAACGAATTGATACGGGGATGCAAGATTATCTGGCGCAAGATCAGGCTGTATGGGGAGAAGGGCAAACTCAGGCTTGGCGTTTGCAGCAATTTAAATTTTTGAAGAATGTACGCATCTGGAGTGATTATTTAAGTTACCAATGGCAAAGCAAAGTGGTTGGTTATGATGCAGAAAAACAGAAAAACTGGCTATCCAGATTAGGTCTGGATTCAAGTTATGGTTATGTGATTGTTTTAGTTGTTGGGATTGGAAGTATTTTAATCATCTATGCAGGATGGTACTGGTGGAGACAAAGAGGGCAACAAGATCAGTATCAACGCATGATTATTCAATTTGAAAAAAAATTGCCCAAGCATTTGCATAAATATTCAGCTGAAACTTTTCAAAGCTGGATGCAGCGACTCTCTATGTTGGTTGAGGAGAAAGATTCATTTAAACAAGTGACTGTGTTATATCAAAAAATCGTATTTTTAGAGCAAAAGGATAAGGTAAATACCCAAGAGTTTAAGCAGTTGCTTAAAGACTGTGCGATTGTAATAAAACAGTCGCAAAAAAACTTGTGAAGCGTCAAAAAAATGAATATTATGCTTCTCATTCTAGGTGTATAGCTCAGTTGGTTAGAGCGCTACGTTGACATCGTAGAGGTCTCCAGTTCGAGTCTGGATATACCTACCAAGATAAAAGCTGATAAATTTCAGCGTTTTAAGGCCGAATTTTAACGAATTCAGCCTTGTTTTTATTGTCCTTCGGGTCAAATTTGAACCTTCAAAAAGTTCAAAAAAGGCATAAAAACTACTTTATATTCCGCTTTTGGGCGCCATTTTCAGCATCTAATGTCGAAGTATGGCTCTCGGATCGGGCGCCAACGGGCGAACTTTTTCGTTCCTCTTTGTTGCGCTTGATTTAAGCACAAATATTTAGAGGTTAATATGCAAAAGCCAGTCAAGCGCGGTAATTCTTATCGCATCCAAGTAAAATACAAACATCTCCGTGACGCAGCCACAAGAGACACCGCAAAAGAGTGTACAGATTGGGCAGCACGTCGATTGATGGAACTCCAGCTGCAATACCAAGAAGAATTAAAAAAACTCGAACAACCAGATATCCCTTTTTCCGAACTATTCACCCAGTATTATGAAAATGTAGGGAAACATAAAAAAAGTAGCTCCTATATCAAGAACTATCTTAAACGTCTCAACTATTATTGTGGCAATTTAGCAAACACTTCGATTTACGACATCAATCCACAAGATATGGTTGCCCTCAGAGATCGTCGTTTAAAGGTAGTTAAATCAAGTACGGTCAGCCGAGAACTAAGTCTATGTTCAGCTGTATTCACATATGCTGTTAGTGAATTATTCTTATTAAAAAATAATCCTGTTCAAGTTATTAAGAAGCCATCTCTACCGCCGCCGCGAAACCAACGAATTTCAGATGAACATGTAAAAATCATCCTAGCTGGTTTGGATAATTACAATGAAGAAAAAGAGCCTGTTACGCCAGCTCAAGAGGTCGCCTGGGCATTTCTGTTTGCCATGGAATCCTCTATGCGTAGAGGTGAGATCCTTGGTATTCATGATATCCATGATTTTGGTGATTATGTGCATTTACCTGACACCAAAAACGGAAGTGCACGAGATGTACCTTTAACAACACGCTGACGTAAATTGCTGGATCTGTTAAAGGGTAGAAAAGGGAAGTTGCTTAAACACAACAGCAATTCCTTTAGACTTATCTGGCAACGCAATTTAGCAAAGGTTGGCTTGAATGGAGTCATAACGTTCCATGATACGCGACATGAAGCAATTACACGTCTGGTCAATATTCAGAAAATACCCGTTGAGATCCTTGCTAAGATCACAGGTCATAAAACTATTAACGTGCTAGTTAACACTTACTATAATCCTAGTGCATCCGAGATTGCCAAAATGTTGAACGCTGCTTAATATATGCCCCATTTAATGGGGTGTATTTTTTATGAAAAAAATAAATGTTAAAAAATTAATTTTTATAGGCTTTCTAATCTTTTTCGGATGTTTTTTTATTTCTTTGATAGCAAAGAAAATATTTGAACTGGATACTGACTTCTTATCCGCTTCAGCTACACTTTATGC
>NZ_LZPJ01000047.1:0-2575 GCF_001729365.1 Acinetobacter sp. YK3 | reverse complement strand
TAAAATAATTAATTTTACAACTTTGAGGCCATATAAGAATTATATATACGCATACATCTATTAAATTTTATAAAATTCGAAATGTATTTTTTTTGTTTAGTATTTTCTATAATACTTTTGCATAACTCATCTTCCCCTGTAGAATTAAATTCTTGGTAATATTTATTATAGAGAGCATCGATCTCATTGTCATGCAAGAAACTCCACCATCCTATACCAAATGAACCAGTTAATCCGTAAGGACCATATCCATTATTTTCTCCTAAACTAGGATACCCCCACCTGAAAACCCCATTTCTTCCATCCATATAATTTGTTAAATATATTTTATTATTTCTTATCTTTATGACTCTCTCTAGAAAATGTTTCGCCAATACTTTTCTAAATTTTTTATATAAATTAAATTCATTGCTATCCATAGGATAAGAGTTTTGTAAAGATAATAAGATTTTGGGAATTCTAAAAAAATGAGAAGAATCTGATACCATATCTTTTAAGGGACGTTTTTCTTTAATAATTTTATTTTCATATCCTGCATATGCATGATCTTTATAATCATCATAATTACCTTTATCAAATAACCAGCGCCCCTCCTCATCAAAAGAACTTCGCTGTTTAAAAACCTTTAACGCATAGTGATTTATTTCTTTTAAAACTAGTTCTTTAGGATAAATTTTTGTTAAATTTGCAGCTATACCAAAACTAAAGAACTCTTCATCAATAATAACTCTCCTATATCCTACCTCTGTACCAGCGGTTAACTTCCACTCCACTCTTTCTTTTAAATTTTTAAATGGTTTTCTATCCCATTGCCATGCAGGAATATCATACCAAAATATATTAATTTGTTTTAGTACATAATTAGCTAACTCTTTATTTTTACTTAATACAGCATATTCACTTAATAAATATAAATATTGTATACTACTCAACCTTTCAGAATCTTTTTTCAAGTTTATTTCTTTGTTTCCTGTTTTCTGAAAACGCTCTATATTTGAGTCAAAATCTTTTTTTAACTTTTTATCATCATATTTATAAGCATAATGTAAAGGGACCATTAATGCATGTGAGGCGCTATATCTTTCTTTCACTTTCCAAGTATCAAGAGAAAGATACGCGCTTGCCCCTGATGTGATTGTTTCTTGAGCACAAGCCTGTTTGCTGATTATCAATATTATATACAACAAAATTATTCGTATAATCACGTTTATTTCCTTATATAAGATTTATATTCTCAAACCCCTAGTTATGCCTTTAAATGCCTTGGTCTAAAACCTGTCACCAGCAACCCAATCACATAAGCCACTACACCAACCACACATAAACCAGCGACTTCAGCAACGCGTAACCATTGTGAAATATCACCTTGGTACCAAGTCAAGCCATACCAAAGCGCAGCAATCATCGCGATATTGGCAACTGCATATTGAAACGCAAGTTTTTTCCAATGCGCACCAAAACGGAAAATATTACGTTTATGCAGATAGAAATACAGCATGCCCGCATTCACCAAAGCAGAACCAGAAGACGCCAAAGCTAAAGCCATATGTTCTGCATGCCAGTCGATCAATTTAAAGAAGCCAATAAAGATCACATTTAAAATTGCATTGGCCGCCACTGCCATTAAACCGACACGGACAGGCGTTTTGGTATCTTGCTGAGCATAGAAGCCTGGTGCAAAGACTTTAATCAACATAAAGGAGATTACGCCTGCACTCATACATTGCAATGCCAGAGCCGTCATTCTGGTATCTTCTAAAGTAAATTCACCACGTTGGAATAACGCTTGAATGATCGGTGTCGACAACATAAATAAGGCAATACTCGCAGGAATTCCCACCAGCATAATAATCTTCGCAGCCCAATCAATCATGCCTCTAAATTTAGCTTGGTCTTGCTCTGCATGACGTGCAGAAAGCGAAGGTAAAATGACCGTACCAATCGCGACCCCAATTAGGCCCAATGGTAACTCAGTCATACGTTCAGCACTGTATAACCATGAGACCGAGCCATCCTGCATAAAGGAAGCCCAAATGGTGTTCAGCAATAAGTTAATCTGGGTAACGGATACACCAAATAAGGCAGGCAGCATCAATTTTAAGATGCGATCCACCCCTTCATGTTTAAAATCAACTTTAGGTGGAATCAGCAAATTCTTCTTCCATAATTCTGGAATCTGAATCGCCAGCTGTAGAACACCCGCCGCAACCACAGCCCAACCCAAAGCCATGATCGGCTCAGCCATATACGGCGTCAGCCACCATGCCCCTGCAATCATCGCAACATTCAGCAATACTGGAGAAAATGCAGGTGAAGCAAAAGAGCCATAACTGTTGAGAATACTGCTGGCAAAAGCCGTCAAGGACATAAACATCAGATACGGAATGGTCAGGCGGAACATATCGACCGCAAGCTCAAACTTCTCTGGGTCGTTATGGAAACCAGGTGCGTAGAGATAAATAATCGCTGGTGCGGCAACCATCGCCACAAAGGTCAGTAATGACATAGCCGTAAGCAGGCAGCCAAATACCCGACTAATTAAAATCTGGACTTCGGCATGGGCACGGCTGGTTTT
>NZ_LZPJ01000046.1:0-7647 GCF_001729365.1 Acinetobacter sp. YK3 | reverse complement strand
AAAAGCACCCGAAGGTGCTTTTTTAATGCCACATTTACACTTTTGTTTCTTGCTCACTCGTAAGTAACTGGAAATCATGACCTGATGGTGCTTGATAAATTCTCAAACCAAACTCAGGAATAATCGCAATCAAATGATCAAAAATATCAGACTGGATAGCTTCATAAGATGCCCATGCAATGGTATTGGTAAATGCATAGATTTCTAATGGTAAACCTTCACTGGTTGGCTGCATTTGACGTACCAGAATGGTCTGGTTCTGCGCAATCCCTTGATGCTGACGCAAATAAAACTCAACGTAAGCACGGAATGTTCCGAGGTTGGTTAAGCGACGCTGGTTATAACGTGACTGGTTGCTTAGGTGATTATTGAACTCTTCGATTTCAGATTTTTTTGCATCTAGATATTGGTCGAGTAATAAAAAGTCTTTTAGCTTTTGTTGCTCGTCATCACTCATAAAGTGAACGCTACTTTGATCAAGAAAAAGCGAGCGCTTAATACGACGGCAGCCCGATTCACTCATACCACGCCAGTTTCTAAAGGTATCAGTAACCAGTTTATTGGTTGGAATCGTTGTAAATGTCTTGTCAAAGTTCTGTACGGTCACCGTATGTAATGACATATCAATTACATCGCCATCCGCATTTAACGATGGCATTTCAATCCAGTCCCCGATACGCACCATGTCATAAGACGCAATCTGTACGCTGGCAACCAGTGAAAGGATTGTATTCTGGAATACCAACATCAGGACTGCGGCCATTGCACCGAAACCAGCAAGCAATGTAAATACATCTTTCTTGAGGAAGGTACCCAAGATCATCAAGCCACAAACAACAAACAGGATCAGTTTCACCAGTTGCAAATAGCCTTTAATGGGCTTATTTCTTGATTTTGGATTGCGCTGATAGATCAGGTTAAAGATATTTAAAGCTTCACTCACGGTCAATGCAAGTGTGAGGAAGATAAATGCCTGTGCACCCATTTGGACCAAGCTAATGACTTTCTCTGGTAAGTGAGGAACGGTGCTAATACCATTCATAATCACGATAGCTGGGACAATATTTGCAAAACGGCGGGTAACACTATGTTGGGCAAATATAGACTGGTTCGGAGACTTAAATTTTGTAATTAAATGGCGAATCCCACGAACAATAATTCTTTTCGCAATAAAGTTTGCAAGCGCTGCAAATAAAATTAAAACAATTAAGGCCAATACCATCTCAAGCCAAGGATAATGACTTAATTCAACCCGAATATCACGGATAAAACCTAAATAATCCAAACTAATACACCTTAAAATTCTTTAAGAGAGAATTGTAAGGTGTATTTGATATTTATAATAATCTGATCACAGTTTATATACGTTCTGTAAGGCGTTTTTACATAACGCAGTGGTGTTTTACCACATTAAATCATCAGGAATGACATAAGCTGCGTATGGATCTTCCTCATCTGTGGTCTGGTCATTGTTCTCGGTATTGTTATTGACCAAGATAAAACCTTGCATTTTCTGGTCAATCTTGTCAGCCAGCGCTTTCGGCAGGTATGCATAATTGTCCTGATCTTTGGCAATGACCAGCGATCCTGAAACAAGCGCGTTATAAACCTGTTGTGAAAGATAGACTTTCTTAATTTTCCCTTCATCAATAAATTGATAGGTCACATCGCCGTTAATATCTTTCACTTTGTGCTGTTTAATCATCTGAATGATCGAAGCTTTTAGCGCTTTTTCTTCCAGAATCTTTTGTTTTTCCAGATTTAGTGCCTGATCTTTGGCTAATTTTTCTTGCTTGGCACGATCAATTTCAGCCTTGAGGACTGCATCGTCATTTTGTCCAGTACGTTGTTCGTGCTGAACCTGTTTGGTCAGTTTTTTCGCTTTTTTATTATCCACCAACCCAGCTTTTAATAATTGGGCCTGCAATGCATTTTTAACCATAATTCAATCCAAATGTGAGTTTGATGAAGAGCGAAAATAGAAAATCCAGTATGCCATACTCATGCCTAGACTTAAGCCCGCTGGAATAAGAAAGCTATTTAATTTTAAATAAGGATAAAGAGCACTCGCAATGAGTCCACCCAATAAAAAACCGATAAAAATGAGTAGATGTAGAAAAATCCGACGCTTTTCTACATTTAAGCCACGGGCTTTATACCCCAAAGCTAAACCAATATCCGTGAGCACGCCAGAAAGGTGGGTGGTTCGAATAATTGCGCCTTTGTAGTGGCTCACCATCGCATTCTGCACACCCATCGCGACACAGGCCCAGAGCAAGCCATAGCGAGGGAAATAAGGGAGCAATAACCAGGTTAGCAACAGAAAAATGGCAACTAGGCTTAGAGGAAGCCCATAACGTCGTCCAAATGCGACATTGCCATTCCCTAGAATCAGGCCGCTATAGAATGAGCCTGTGACAAAGCAAATGACGACTAAGGTGAGATAAATGAAATGTTCAGGCTGCCAGTCCAGCAAACTCATTGCCAAAATACTGACATTGCCTGTCATATGAGAAACAGATTGATGTAAGACCGTAAATAAGCCTAAAACGTTTACCATCCCTGCATTCAGTGCAAGTAAGAAGGCACCAAGTTGAATCCAGTTGGGTAAACGTTGAAGTGGCATATCAACCTATGAATTTGGACGGTCTCTGAAATCAACGGCAGCAGTAAAGAGAACATCGGTAGATGAGTTTAAAGCTGTTTCTGTTGAGTCTTGCAATACACTGATAATCATACCAATTGCAACAATCTGCATTGCAATATCAGATGATATACCAAACAAACTACAAGCAACAGGGATCAAGAGCAAAGACCCACCTGCAACACCTGACGCACCACATGCTGATACAGTCGCAACCACAGATAAAATGATCATGGTACTTAGGTCTACTGGGATGTTTAAGGTATGTACAGCAGCAAGGGTGAGTACCGTAATTGTCACTGCCGCACCCGCCATATTAATCGTTGCACCCAATGGGATAGATACACTTGCAGTTGCCTCATTTACACCTAGACGATGAGCCAAATCCATATTGACAGGAATATTGGCCGCTGAACTACGGGTAAAGAATGCAGTGATACCGCTTTCTTTTAAGCATGTAAATACCAATGGATATGGATTTGCTTTCATTGTAATTGCAACCAGAATTGGGTTGATCACAAGCGCAACAAACAGCATGGTACCAATTAACACAAATAAAAGATGTGCATAGCTTTTTAATGTCGCTAAACCTGCATCGGCAAAGGTTACTGCAACCAGACCAAAAATACCGATTGGCGCAAAGCCAATCACAGTATGAATGATTTTATTCACTGCATCTGCAATATCTGTTAAGACCTGTTTCGTTGTATCTGAGCTATGACGTAAAGCCAGACCTAAACCAATCGCCCATGCCAGAATACCAATGAAATTAGCTTCACCAATCGCTTGTACAGGATTTGCGATAAAGCTTAAAAGTAAATTCTTTAAGATTTCTGCAAGACTGCCTGGTGCTTGAAGCCCACTTTCAGGTGGTAAGTGCAAGAACAACTGACTTGGGAACATAATACTTGCTGTCACTGCACTAAACGCAGCCAGCAGCATACCTACTACATATAACACCAAAACTGGTCTGATATTTGAGCTTTGACCAATCTGGAAATTCGCTATTGAAGCAAGAACTAAAACAAAAACTAAAATCGGTGCAACAGACTTTAATGCTTTAATGAATAATTCACCCAATAAACTTAAGTAGGGTGTAAAGTTAGGAAAGAGCAGAGCTACTCCAATCCCTAGAAAAATAGCGATAATAATTTTGCTAACTAAGCTCAAGCGAGACAATACATTAAACATATAAAGGCCTTATAAACCTATGCACGGTTTAAGGTTAAACAAGGGCGGTATTCTATACCTAAGAACCGTGAATAATAAAATTTTTTTTGCAATTCAATTACTTTAAAAATATCGAAAAAATTAAGACAATGTTTTTAAAAAAAAATTAGGAAAACATGACACATCCTTTTGTATAAAAATAATCCACTAAAATTGATCATTCTGCGAGCATATCAGGCGAAAGTGTTTGTATTGCTTGATAATGTGATAAAAATATTTGACCCGTAAGTTCCTTGGTCAGTTCTGATTTAATCAATTTATCCATCACAAAACTTTTCACTTCCGACAAATGCAACTGGATGTTTAACTGCGATAATTCACGGTTAAGATCTTCCAGCATTTCTAAAGCACTCAGATCAATATTGCTAATACTTGAGCAATTAATCACAACATGTTGCAGTTCTGCATTTTGGCTGACTTCCGTAATTACATGACCTTTTAATACATGCGCATTTAAAAAAGTCAGGTTTTCATCAACGCGAAAGGCAACTACGGTTGGTGTCGTGATGACATCATAACGTGATACATTTCTAAAATGTTGAGTCCCTTCGATCAGACCAATCACTGCAATATGTGGACGACTAATTTTCCACAGCAATAGAACAAATGTTAAAATAATACCAATCATCAATCCTGTCGAGATATCAATACAGGTTACACCAAAAAATGTTGCCCACATGGCAAGGCCATCTGCTTTTGAGTACCTCCATGTTTCAATAAAGGGTGAAAGGGTAACCAGTTTCCAGATAGAGACAAAAATTGTTGCAGCCAACACGGCTAAAGGCAGATTTTGAAAAAAGCCGGTAAAATATAAACTGACTGCAATCATAAATAATGAAGAAAGTACCCCTGAAATTGGAGTCTTTGCACCTGCATCTGCATTGACAACGGTACGGGATAGACTGCCAGAAACAGCAAAACCGGAATTTATCCCTGCAGCAATATTTGCCAGACCTAAAGCAATCAGTTCTTGATTACTGTTTAAATCATCACGCTTTTGCAATGCTGTTGCCTGCGCAATCGCGAGTGATTCCACAAAGCTGATCATGGCAATCATAAAGGCACTCGGTAGAAGCTGCTGAACCAAGCCTAGATTCCATGTTGGAAAATGTAAGCTCGGTAAACCTGTCGGAATGATACCCACGGTTTTAATGCCCAGAGTATTCTCGTTCATCAAGCTCAGCAAAATAATAGAAGACAATACCAGCATCAGCGGTAGGATTTTATTTAAAAACCCAGAGCGGATAAATTTCGGCAGCAAAAAAAGTAATAAGACCGAGATCAGGCCAAAACTCATCCCTGTAAATGTAATAAGGTGAAAGTTCTGAGATAGGCTGATCAGAAATTCTGGAATATTACTGGCTTGTAAGGGAATATCGAGTAGAAACTTGAACTGTCCCAATGCGATTAACAATGCTGAAGCAATGATAAAACTTTGAATAACGGGATGACTAATCAGCTGAATCAAAAATCCGAAACGCAATAGCCCCAGAACCATCGAAATGATACCCACCAAAAGCGCCAGTAGACATGCCGCTTCGATATAGGCTGTAGAGCCCACTGGGAATAAAGGATTTAATGCCGCAAATACCATCATTGAAATAATGGCGACAGGGCCGATAGATAGGGTTGTGCTACTTCCAGTAAATGCATAAATAATCATGGGTAATATACTGGCGTATATCCCCATGATTGGTGGCAGTCCAGCCAGCATGGCATAAGCCATACCTTGTGGCACCAGCATTGCTAATACAATAAGTGCAGCAATCAGGTCTGACTTAAAGCTTGAATGTTGATACTCGCTTAACCATCTTCGTGCAGGAAATAGTCTGGAAACATTTCGGTTGAACAATTTCATGCATCATAGTCTAAATCATAAATTCATATATATTATGCAGAAAAAATGCTAAAGAAGGCTATGATGATCTTAATTTTTTCAACAATTATGTTTGAGGGCAATAGTGCTCATATAAAGTGTTTAAAATTGCTTTGAGTTTTGGGTCAAGAATTGAATAAAAAATTTGTTTACCATCACGGCGGGTAGATACCGCATTGCTTTTTCTTAGCATCATGAGCTGTTGAGACAGGGTAGGTTGGAAGATTTGCGTGATTTCTTCAATCTGTGAAACATTTAACTCTTGTTTAGCTAAATGGCACAAAATAATTAACCGATCGGTATTAGCCAGAGATTTAAGTACAGTGACAATTGTACCCGCAGATTCTCTCATTGCGTCGATCTCAAAATCCTTTTGCATACTTATACTCATTACGTTACAGCCGTGGCTAGTATAAAGTCAGTGCAATAAAAAGTTGTAGTAAAACTGCTTATTTGCAATGGTTTTTAATGAAAATATATATAAGCAAAACTGATAAAATGATTAAAAAATGCTGATTAAATCTTAATTTTTCTTTAAAGTGTGAATTGGTTAATTTTATATCTATTTATTGTGCTTTACATCTCTTTTATATCGGGTCAACCATCTTTTCAGGTAACTTTATTGTGTAGTTAAACTGAAAAATAAAATTAAGTGCTTAATATATTTAAAAAATATAAAAAACTCGAAAAAAAGATTGTGCTTTGATAAAAAGTATATATAATGAAAAACAAGACAGAACGATCTGTCTGCATAAGAAGGATCGGGAGTGCGAAAGTACGACCGCCAGAGGGTAATAATATTTATTATTCTTTTTACACTCAGACGCAAGCGTGAGCCACAATAATAATTATAAATCACGCTTTATTTTTTTCAATTCTTTATTCAAATCTTGCTTAAATTTGTCTAATTATTATCCCTCTAGTCATAAAGGGATAACATGACTTATGCAAATTCTTTTTCAAAATTGATCAGATGTTCAACGCGCTTCCAGTATTCATCCATTTCAACTGAATGTCTGTTGACGTGTGCTTGAATCGTCATACCATCTAAAATACTGACAATCAAAGTGGCGAGATGCGTCGGATTACGAATTTCGAGATTGGCAAGCAAGTTTTGAACGAGGGCAGTTAACCAGATTTTGTACTGCGTTGCTGGTTGTAAAGTCGATGGATAAATCTTGATCACTTCTTCTAAAGCTTTCTGGAACATACATCCATTGAAGTCTTCGCTATTAAACCAAGCCGAGTACCATTGAAAAATTGCTTTAAGCTGGCTTAGGTGATCCGTTTGGTCACACTCTGCCAAAGTTGCATTAAGAGAAGTCTGAAGGTTAATATTGCGTTGGATCAGGCACTCTTCAATAAGTTTTTCCTTTGAAGGGAAATATTTATAAAAGGTCATCTTCGCAACGCCAGATTCACTAATAATACGATCGACACCAATCGAGTTATAACTGTGCGAATTAAAAAGTCTTAATGCTGTGTTAATAATATCTTCTTTTTTTGACATACAACGCCTCAAGTTAGCCCATCACCAAGAGCACCATGTTGCATTTCATCATGCAATTTTCGCTGGGATTCTACATGGTATTTTAGAAAGATCATAGGGAAAAATAATAATATTTATTTAATTGATCCTTTGAGCTTTCTTTTCAAGGGGAGTATAAAAATTAACGATATGAATATTGAGGAAATAATCAGAAATACGTTTATTCAATTGAAATTTTGAATAGAATTATTGATCAAAATAAATGGATGATAATTCATCTAATTGTTTTTACAAGATATGTAATTTTATTCAAATAATCTTTAACGTTTGGAAAATAATGATCAGCGTCTAATTGTTGTTTGCTATAGTTTATTTATTTATCAGAGAAAATATTTTTGATAATTGATG
>NZ_LZPJ01000045.1:0-7622 GCF_001729365.1 Acinetobacter sp. YK3 | reverse complement strand
AGTTCAGCGGGTTGTCCTGCAGTGCCGAAGCCACCAATCATGATGGTTGCTCCATCCTTGATCTGTGACAGTGCCTCGGTCAATGAGAGCTTACTTTTATCAATCATAAGGCCAACCTTTGATACATGTTTTTAAATTTCTATACATGCCTGTTTTCATTACACGCAATGCATAGAAATTTAAAAACCGTGAGCTAATGAATAGCTCACAGTCATTTTTAGGGGATTAAGCACCAACGCGACGACGTTCAACTTCTGAACTTGGCGCACCTGCATGTTCTTTGACTAGTTCTACATTAAAAGTAATGTGTTTGAATGGTTTGTTAAGACCACGACGAGCAATTTCTGCTTCATCTGTTACATCCACAGCAGTTGCGATAAGACCTTCACGCGTTGCAAATGCGAAGTCATCCCAAAGATATTGATCGCCTTCAATATTGAATTGCGTGGTTAATTTGCGATAGCCCGGCGCAGAGACAAAATAATGAACGTGAGAAGGGCGGTTACCATGACGACCTAATAGGTTCAGTACCGCTTGCGTAGTACCTTCTGGTGGGCAACCATAGCCTACAGGCATGGTGGTTTGTGCGACATAGTGACCATTGGCATCAGAAAGAATAGTACGGCGTAAATTGAAGTCTGACTGCGATTTATCAAAGAATGAATAGTTACCTAAGCTATTGGCATGCCACACTTCGACTTTAGCGCCTTCGATAATATTGCCTTCAGGATCTGTCACTGTGCCTTCAATAAATAAGGTATCTACTTTGTCTGATTCAGAGCCATCATCCATACGGGCAAAACCAACGGATTCAGGTGCACCTGCGACATAAAGTGGGCCTTCAATGGTACGTGGTGTGCCACCCGTAATGCCTGCTTTGGCATCTGCTTCATCGGCACGTAAATCAAGGTAATGTTCTAAACCTAAGCCCGCAGCCAGTAAACCAAGTTCATTGGCCTGACCGGCATCGGTAAAATACTCAAGACCTTTCCACAGTTCACTTTGCGAAATGTCCAGATCTTCAATTGCCTGAAAAAGATCACCGAGCAGACGAACTACAATTTGTTGTACACGTGGATTGACTTCACCTGTCGCGGTATCCACATTCATTTTTTTAACCAGTGCATCGATTTCTTGACGGTTCATACATATTCTCCTGAAGTATGATAATTTTTGGTGGCTAGCGAACTGGCTATTTTTGCTGGTTCCTTGGCTCGCCACATTCCTTGTTCAAATTCTGTTTTTAACTTTGCCTGCTATACGCGTTTAGCTATCATCTTCACGAATGGCAGAGGGATGGCGATTTAAAGCCATCACTTCAATATTCATATAGGGATATAAAGGCAGTCCCTGCAAAATAGTGTGTAATTCTTCATTACTTTCCACATCAAAAATACTGATGTTTGAGTATTGTCCCGTGATGCGCCAGATATGACGCCATTTACCTTGACGCTGTAAGTCTTGTGAATAAGCCTTTTCCACGGCTTTAATTTCATTGGCTTTTTCAGCTGGCATATCGAGGGGGATCTTTACATCCATTCGTACTTGGAAAAGCATGTCAACTCCTTGAATTATTGACGACGCAGGTTGTCGATTTTGTCTTGATCCAGTTCAATGCCGAGGCCAGGACCTGTTGGAATCTTGAGTTCAAAATTGCCATATTGAAGTGGTGTTTTTAAAATTTCTTCCGTGAGTAGCAGTGGGCCAAACAGTTCCGTGCCAGCGGCTAAATTGCTAAAGGTAGAGAAGGCATGTGCAGAGGCAATGGTACCAACAGGCCCTTCAAGCATGGTGCCGCCATAGAGGTCAATCCCTGCCAGATTAGCGACTTTTGCAACGTCGCAGGCTTCGATCAGACCGCCAGATTGTGCAATTTTTACCGCAAACACTGAGGCTGCATTCGTCTTTGCCAAACAATAAGCACTTTGCGGCCCTGTTAACGATTCATCGGCCATAATGGCAATATCAAACTTACGGGTCAGACGTTGCATGGCATCAATATTGTGAATTGCACACGGTTGCTCAATCAGATCAACACCGCCATCCTGAAGCATTTGAATCCCTTTAATCGCATTCAGTTCAGACCAGGCACGATTGACATCAACACGAATTGAAACATCCTTACCTAATGCCTTTTTAATGGCCAGAACATGTTCTACATCTTGCTCCACCGGACGTGAACCAATTTTTAATTTGAAAATATTATGGCGTTTTAGCTCAACCATTTTTTGTGCTTCAGCAATATCTTTTTCGGTATTGCCAGAAGCAAGTACCCAAAGTACAGGCACGCTATCGCGTAAGCGTCCACCGAGGACTTCACTCAGTGGCAGACCTAAACGTTGTGCCTGAATATCCAGCAAGGCTGTCTGGATGGCGCATTTGGCAAAACGGTTACCATTGATATTTTGTTGAATAATTTTTAGGGTTTGAGCCACATTAAAACCATCCAGCGTTTTTAACAATGGCGAAAAGTACTGCTCAATATTGGTTTTGACACTTTCAGGACTTTCTTCCCCATAACCCAAGCCACCAATGGTCGTCGCTTCACCCCAACCAATAAAACCATCTGCTGTCGTGATTTTAATCAGTACTAAGGTTTGGGTTTGCATGGTTGCAACCGCCATCTTATGTGGACGGATGGTTGGAATCTCGACAAGTAAGGTTTCTATGGATTTATACATCTTTGGTATTTCTTCAATCTTTGCCTATTTACATACCCTAAATTAATGTAATATTTAGAACTAGGCTGAATTTGGTATTTTTAGATACTTAAAAGGTATATTAAATGGAATTAAGACATCTTCGTTATTTCGTGACGGTGGTAGAGGAACAGAGCATTACCAAAGCGGCGGAAAAGTTATGTATTGCGCAGCCACCTTTAAGTCGGCAGATTCAGAAACTGGAAGAAGAACTGGGTATTTTGTTATTTGAACGTGGTTCGCGACCTGTGAAAACGACAGAAGCAGGACAGTTCTTTTATCAGCATGCGGTACAGATTTTGACGCATACTGCTCAAGCAGCCTCTATGGCAAAACGCATTAGTACAGTCAATAAGATTGTCCGTATTGGCTATGTCAGTTCATTGCTATATGCATTGTTGCCACAGGTGATTTATTTATTCCGCCAAAATCATCCTGAGATTCAGGTCGAGTTGATTGAACATGGCACTAAAGACCAGATTGAAGCATTAAAACTGGGCAAAATCGATTTGGGGTTTGGGCGATTACGAATTAGTGATCCTGCGA
Source organism: Acinetobacter sp. YK3 (assembly GCF_001729365.1). Classification (NCBI taxonomy): domain Bacteria; kingdom Pseudomonadati; phylum Pseudomonadota; class Gammaproteobacteria; order Moraxellales; family Moraxellaceae; genus Acinetobacter; species Acinetobacter sp. YK3. The sequence continues at coordinate 4,377 of NZ_LZPJ01000045.1, read as the reverse complement.
TTAAACGAATTTTATTGCGCAAAGAAAAACTCAAATTGGCGATTCATAAAAATCATCATTTAACCCGTTTCATCGATCAGGGCATTTATTTGTCCCAGATTATTGATGAACCTATTTTTTCTTATCCAGCTACGCAAAAGCCAAACTTTTCAACTCTGATTCAGTCGATTTTCACGGATTTGGGACTGGTACCTAAAGATATGGTTGAGGTTCGTGAAATTCATATGGCTTTAGGTCTGGTTTCCTCAGGTGAGGGTATTTGCATTATTCCCGAGAGTGCTAGTGACATTGGCATGAAGAATCTGGTCTATATTCCTATTCTGGATTTGGAGGCTTACACTCCAATTTCATTGGCGGTACGCAATATGGATCAAAGTCCGTATCTTCCTCAGATTCTGGAATGTATTAAACAGGTATTTGAAGAAGAAGGGATTCCGATACAACTTGATGGTGATTGATGCAATCTCAAAAAATCAATTATTCAGGAGCGGTCATAAGGACCGCTTTTTTGATGCAGTATGATGATGAGCACAATAAAACCAGACTTAAAAGGTATAACTATATACTTCACTATGCATAGAAAAATCACATTAATTATTCAAATAATAAAATTAAGTCAACTACTCGTATTTCAATATTTCAAACAAGTCATTTGTATTTGATATACAGAACAATAGCTTTGGGTTGGTAGCGCTCTATTTAACTTGGAAAATGATGTTGCTCTTATATTAATCATAAAAATGAATGAGTTGTGAAGTTTAACCAGCCACAATTAAATGATGACGATATTTTTGAATAGATTAATTGAATAGAAATAAGAATGAAATATTTTCTATTCTTTAATCCATATTTAAATTTCAAGTAACTAATTTTAAGAACATTTTTTAATGTGTCTGCAAACCAGCTAATGATAACCGTTTTATAGGAAGATCACGGACGATAATGTTGTGGCGAATGGTTGAGTCAATTAACTAAAAATCTACTAAGGGAAAATAGAGATGAAAATCGCAAAAATTAGTTTACTGTTAGGCGGTATGATCGCCAGCAGTATCACATGTGCGGAATATAGTTGTCAGCAGCTTGGACTAAAAGATTGTCCTACGACAGTCGATCAGGAATTACCTAACCCGCATGAAATGCTCAGATGGACACAAAAACAGCGGGTGATTGGTTTCCGAAATACCTTCCGCATTTATGATGGCAGTGTTTTTCATCCAGATCAGAAAAATGTACTGGCGTTACCAAAGTTAAAGAGTGGAATAACAAATAACGATATCCATTATTCTGTAGACTGTAAAAATTACCGTTTAAATGATTATCTAAAAAATCAAAATGTTGCAGGTTTAATTATTTTAAAAGATGGCAAGATTGCCTATGAATATTATGCACATGGCAATGATGAGACAACGCTATGGACTTCACGTTCAGTCGCGAAATCTATAGTCGCAACATTGATTGGCGTTGCCATTCAACAAGGAAAAATCAAATCAGTAAATGATCCAATCATTCAATATTTACCTGATTTAAAAGGAACGGCATGGGAAAAAGTGACACTGAAACAATTGATGCAACATACCTCCGGCGTTGAATGGAATGAAAACTATAAAGATCCAAATTCAGATTTTGCAAAGATGACCTATTGTGAGGCTGTAAAAGATCCTGAAGCATGCGTATATAAAAATGTGAAACATCTGAAGGCTAAATATAAGCCGGGAACGGTTTGGTCATATAATACGGGTGGCGCATATCTTGTCGGTAAAGTATTAGAAGCTGCAACCCATGAAAATATTGCTAAATATCTAGAAAATAATGTCTGGAAGCGTGTCGGCATGGAGCGAGAAGGCGTATGGCAATCTTATGAACGCAATAAGATTGATATGGGCGGGCATGGTTTTAATGCAACTTTGCGTGATTATGCACGTTTTGGGCAATTTATCTTAAATGAAGGTCGTGTTTCTAATGGAGATAAAATGCTGCCTGAAAATTGGACAACACAAGCGACCCAATGGAATCAAGCCAAAGGTTCAGTTACTAAAAATTATCCAAAGGGAACGTATGGTTTTCAGTGGTGGAATTCACAAGCCAAGCGAGGTTCACCTTTGACGACTCCGCATGCTGACTCAACATTCTGGGGTCTTGGAATCTTCGGACAAATGTTAGGAATTAACCCGAAAGACAAGATTGTCATGATGCAATGGAGCACATGGGAAACAGCACTACCATCAGCCCAATTAGATAATGAAAAAAGTTTATTCTTCAATGCCGTAAGCAAGCATCTGACAGAGAAAAAATAACAGAGAATAAAGGCTATTCTTTATTGGGATAGTCTTTTAATTTCTATTGTTTCAAAGACTAAGCATTGTTGCAGTATTTAAATACCTTGTATGCATGACGTGGAGTCGATATGACTTAAAAGGTATAACTATATACTTCATTATCTATGGAAAATTACATTAATTATTCAAATAATAAATGCAGCTTAGACTTTTCTTTAAATATATTTTATTGGATTTCGGATATTTAAAGGAAATGGAAGTTTGGTCTAAATAACAAGGCAAGTAGCAAGACTTTACTTGCAGTAACAAGAATTTAAATACTCAGGAAAGGATTTCCCATGTTAAAACTGAATACGCTGTATAAAGCACAGCGCGTTGCTTTATATACTCTTTTTGGCTGTCTCAATGTCAATGCCGCTTATGCTGATTTCTTGGAAGATAGTGAAAAGAGTATTTATTTACGTAATTTCTATGTCGAGCGTGATTTTGAAGGTACCAATCAAGATTTGGGCAGTTGGTCACAAGGTGTGTCAGGACGTTTCGTATCAGGTTATACTGACACACCAATACAAGTCGGTTTGGATTTAGGCTTTCAATATGCGCTGCGTTTAAATGACCGTTATGATGAACGGCTAGATACGGTGTTTAAATATGATCAGCATGAGCGACGCCAAGAACGTGATTACTTAAAGCTCGGTGCGACCTTAAAACTAAAATATCAAAATACAGAGCTGAAAGTGGGGGAGCTTTTTCCTAAAACACCTGTTTTATTTATTGATGACTCACGACAACTGGTTACGACCTATGCGGGGGCAATGTTAGAAAATAAAGATGTGAAGAATCTAAAAATATCTGCGGGACGTTTTACTCATGTTAATGCACGCGATGATGATGAGTATAGAAAATTCACATTAGGTAACTCGACAGATCCAGCGAAAAGAAGCGATGGACTCAATTTTCTAGGGCTAGACTATAATTTCACGCCGAATTTATCTGGGGCTTACTGGTTTGGTCAGCTTGAAGATATTTACCAACAACATTATGTCAATGCTGCCTATACAGAGCAGATTAAAAACAGCAAGTTAAAAGTTGATGCGCGCTATTTTAATTATAAAGAGGACGGCGACGCTTACTTTGGTGATATTGATACTCAATCAATTGGCTTGCAAGCCAGTGTCCAGAATGGGCCACATACCATTGTGAGTGGTCTGCAAAAGCATATGGGAGAGGACAATATTCCACTGTTAAATGGTTACGTTCCTCAAGCCTATTTACAGAGTTGGTCTGCTGTTGCTTTTTACAAAGCAAAAGAATTGACGTGGCATATCTTATATAGTTATGACTTTAAAGATCATGGCGTACCTGGGCTAAAACTGACCTTACGTTATCTGAATGGTAGTGAAATTTATCGGGAAGGTTTTAAGGACAATAAAGAAACCGAGAAAAATGTCATTATCAATTACACCGTACCTGAAGGAAAATTCAAAGGTCTTGGTTTTGAATGGCGACATATTCGTGCTGATATTAAATATGGTGCAGGGAATAATCCAGGAACTGATTTTGTAGAAAATCGAATTTTGTCGACTTATACCTTTAAATTTTAATTGAAATAATATTCTGCTTTATTGGGGGATATCATTTTATTCACTATTATTCTAATGGTTAAATAGAGAGCTAATATTTTAGTCGTATAACTGTTAAATTAATTTCTAGTTGAAGAATCTCTTTTCATTTGCGCTGATCTGAGAAAGTTTAACAATTAATCTTCAACTAGAAATTTGAATAGTGAATCATGCTTTCACTATATTCTCTAAGGAATTCTCAAGCGTTATTGGTCTCTCCTTTTTAATTTCTAGTTAAAAAACGAAGCTCAATATAACATTAAAAAAACAGGGGTATTTTTGAAATAAATTCACTTAATTGTTTCCTATATGGAATCAATAATGAGAATTTATCTTGTTTTGTAGTGTTTTTAAGACTGTTTGTTGAGTAAATGTAAACAGAAGGTGGTTTCTATTTATCTGGATGAGCTTATTAAACATTAAAGTTTAGTTTTTTCATCACTTTAAATTTTTGATTAAAAAATTCAACCAATCATGGG
>NZ_LZPJ01000044.1:0-2386 GCF_001729365.1 Acinetobacter sp. YK3 | reverse complement strand
TTATATTTTTATTCTTTGTAAATTGATTTGTTGCATTGATGGCAACTGAAAAAGCACCTATTATTTGGTTAATTATAGGAATGTTTTTGGTAAATGTTATTATCCGTAGAGGAGGTAAAATTCCTCTTAGATCAATAGTTAAGATTTCAATACCTGTATTTGCTATTTTAATCGGCATGTATATGTTCTTTATGAAAAGCTTATCAGTTTCTGATGCATTTAACTCTGTACTATCAAGAACTTTTACAGGAAGTATTACACCTGCTTATTTTTATTTGGAATTATTTCCTGAGCATTATGATTATCTTCATGGGAAAAGCTTCCCAAATCCTAAGGGGATTCTACCCTATGAACCAGTACGATTAACAGTATTAGTTATGGATTGGGTGAATCCTCAGTTGGAGCAGTTGGGAATAGTAGGGACTATGCCAACAGTATTTTGGGCAGAGATTTACGCAAATTTTGGGCCTCTGTTAATTGCTCCTGCATCTTTCTTTGTCGGATTTATTTTGAAAATGTTTGATGGATTTATTTTGAAATTTAGAGAGCTTCCATTAAGTATAGGGTATTATGTTTGGGTTATTCTATATTTTAGATCTCTGTCTGTTACAAGTTTTTCTAATTTTATTTTAAATATTTCTTTAATTGTTATAAATGAGAAATTTGTATTTATATCTATGAGGAATTTTAAATTAAATTATGTTCGTTAAATGGTTTTGTGAAAACTGTTTTGTTGGAAATATCTTTAAATAGTTTATTAACTGTTTTTAATTTTATTTATGTGGTTTAATATACTACGAGTAAAGTAATGAATAATCTTCATATTAGCTTAAATGAATTTACAAATGCTAGTCGTGTTTTGAAGCAAACGAAAAGTTTGGTTGATTCCGGTATGGTAAGTCAGGTGCATATTGCAGCCTTACATAAGGATGACTTGGATGAGGAGTATAACTATGATAGCAAAAGACAATTAAAAAGATTTTCTTTGCGTAGTAGAGGCCTAAGCAAAAATCTTTTTATGCAATTTGTTAAATATATAGAGTTTTGCTTTTTAGTCTATTATTATTATAAAGATAAAAAAATAAATATGGTAAATATCCATTCTTTAAGTATGTTTCCATTAGGTATATTTCTTAAATATGCATATAATGCTATTTTAATTTATGATACTCATGAGTTGGAAGTGGAAAGAAATGGTTTAAAAGGAATTAGACAGAAATTATGTAAGTGGATGGAGCGTAGATTTATTAAGTATATGGATCTGACTTTTGTTGTCAGTGAAAGTATTGCTGATTGGTATCAAAAAGAATATCAAATTGAACGTCCTCCTGTCGTGTTAAATTCACCAAACAGAAGAGAACGAAAGAAAAATAATCATTTTCGTGAGCAATTAGGTATTAGTGCAGAGCAGATTATTTTAATTTATCAAGGGGGGTTATTTTCTGGGCGCGGTATACATTTAATTATAGATGCCTTCAAGGAGCGTACTAATAATAAAGTTGTTGTTGTTTTTATGGGATATGGCGAGTTAGAGAAAGATATTAAAAGTGCTGCATCAGAATGCGATAATATTTTCTTTTTTCCTGCAGTACCACCAGAAGTTGTATTAGAGTATACCTCTTCGGCAGACCTGGGTATCTCTTTAATTGAAAATACTTGTTTATCTTACTATTATTGTATGCCTAATAAATTATTCGAATATTCAATGGCTGGATTACCTGTTCTTGTTTCAAATATGAAAGATATGACCGAATTGGTTACTACTAATCATATGGGAGATGTGATTTTAGATTTTTCTACTTTTGGAATTAACCAAGCAATTGATAGCTTTTTGCAACAGGACTTAGTATATATGAAAGATAATGCTTATAGAGTAGCTTGTGAAAACTCTTGGGAAAAACAGGAGCAAAAAATGCTAGAAGCATACAAATATATTTTAAGTAAGTAGGTGTTTATTATGTAAACTATTTTTATATGCAATTTTTCTTGAGTTTAACTGAATGGGTTGATCGGATATATTAAAAACTAGATGTATTTACTATTTTATACAAGATGTCATAACGTTTTATGGGGTAAATTTTTTAAATGCTTATAGTGAAAGGTGTAGTATGAAATCTTATGTTTATATTTGCAATAATTTTATTGGAAATAAGGTTCATAGTGAAATGATTTTAAGCTTGTCTAAAAAATACAATAATATACAGCATTATATTTTTGTGCCTTGTACTGATATCTCTGTTATTGGGAATAATAAAATAGAAGCAGGAAATGTTTTTATTGAATATGTTTTTGTTAATAAATATTTAAAGTTTTTTCCAATTATAAAATCATTAATAATTTTATTTTCAATTTTAAAAAGAGCTAAGTTTTTAAAAATTAATTGGAG
>NZ_LZPJ01000043.1:0-4530 GCF_001729365.1 Acinetobacter sp. YK3 | reverse complement strand
CAGGTTCAGGTTCAGGTTCAACACTAACTGCTTCTAGCTGAACCGCAAGCTGATTTTCTGTATTTAAATTTTGTACTGGTTGCTGAACTGCTGGTGCTGCAATCTGGGTAACTGGCGTTGCACTTACAGTGACTTCATTTAAGCTCATCGGTCTAAACGCAAGCAAGCGTAACACCGTCATTTCAAAGCCTTGCTCCTGCGTCACCGCAAGTTGTAGCTCAGCACGCCCTTTGCAGGCAATTTGATAATAAAGCTGTAAGTCCTGAGCAGAAATTGACTTCGAAAGCTGCAAAATTTTCTGATTAATTTCTTCACTATATTTTAGTGCAAGATCTGGTAAATATTGCAATAAAGCCAGTTCATGTAAGGTTGAAACCAGTTGATCCAGAACCAGAGACACATCGAGAGCTTGCTGTCTAAATTGCAACAGCAACTGACTCACACGCGCTTGCTGATTTTGATGAATCGCCAAAATCAGGTCATAAATAATAGTTCGGTCAATCAGGCCCAACATATCTTTGACATCTTGATGATGTACGGCGCCCTGACCATAGGCAATCGCCTGATCTGTTAATGACAATGCATCACGTAAAGAGCCTTGTGCAGACTCGGCAATTTGCCAAATCGCATCCTGATCCGCTTCAATATGTTCTTTATTTAAAATCGCGGTTAAATGTTCCGTGATTTCATCGACGACCAAAGGACGCAAGGTAAATTGCAAGCAGCGCGAGATGACGGTAATCGGTAATTTTTGTGGATCTGTGGTCGCAAACAGGAATTTGACATGTTCAGGCGGCTCTTCCAAAGTCTTTAACAAGGCATTGAATGAATGCGTTGAAAGCATGTGCACTTCATCGATCAGGTAGACTTTGAAACGACCTTGCGTTGGTGCATAAGGAACATTGTCGAGTAACTCACGAGTATCTTCTACTTTGGTCCGTGATGCCGCATCGATTTCAATCAAGTCGATAAAGCGGCCTTCATTCACCGCCTTACATGTAGTACATACTTCACACGGCGTCGACGTTACACCTGTTTCACAGTTTAAGCATTTGGCTAAAATACGGGCAATTGTGGTTTTACCAACGCCACGCGTACCCGTAAACAAGTATGCATGGTGCAAACGGCCACGTTCCAGTGCGCTGGTTAAAGCACGAGAAACATGGTTTTGCCCCACTAACTCATTGAAATTACGTGGACGGTATTTTCTTGCCAGTACTTGATACATGTATGCTCCTTTTCGCCTGTTAAGCATACTGTTTTTTTGAAAGACTGTGAACGAATACGCGTCCAATTGATCAAGATTAAGTACATTCTTTAATTTTTAAGGCTGATTTCTAGCGTTTCTCTTGGTTTTATACAAGACTTGCACCAACATTCAACTCAAGGGACAATACACACCAATTTAAATGTTGTTGGTTTCATTTCCCATGTCTCAATCTTTAGCGGTACTCGGCGGCATTACCGCAGAACAATTTCTTAATGAATATTGGCAAAAAAAACCATTACTGGTTCGTAATGCCATGCCTGAAATTATTGGCCTTTTAGAGCCAGCAGATGTACAAGAGCTTGCATTAGAAGAACACGTCACTGCCCGCCTGATTCGTCAAAAAAATAAAAATCCAAATGAGTGGCATGTTAAATCAGCGCCACTAACCAAAGGCGACTTCCAGAAATTACCGAATCTATGGACACTGTTGGTTCAAGCAGTTGATCATTACTCATTCGATATTGCTGAGTTATGGAAAAAATTTCCGTTTATCCCGCAATGGCGTCGCGATGACATCATGGTGTCTTATGCACCAAAAGGCGGTTCGGTTGGAAAACACTTCGATTTTTATGATGTGTTCTTGGTACAAGGTCATGGCCATCGTCGTTGGCAATTAGGTCAAATGTGTGACGAATCAACCCAGTTTATTCCAGATCAACCATTAAAGCTTTTAGCTGAAATGGATGTGCAGTTTGATGAAGTACTCGCACCAGGCGACTTACTCTATGTACCACCTGGCTTATCGCATTACGGCGTTGCAGAAGATGATTGCTTAACCTTCTCATTTGGTTTCCGTATGCCCAATCTGTCAGAGATGATTGATCAGGTCAGTGATAAATTCGCAGAAAATACCTCACTCAAGAATCCATTGGCAGATATCGCACGTCAACAGACTGCACATCTGGGTGAAATTAATAGCACTGAGTTTGCCTATTTAAAAACTCAACTATTAGACTACCTCACCCAAGCGCCTGAATTTGATTCTGCGATCATGGCCTACATGAGTGAAGCAAGCTATCCAAATAACATTCCTGAACCAGAAGAAGTGGATGCGAATGATGTGGCTGAAGTGATTGGCGCGGATTACCAGATTATTTTAGAGCCTGCTTCAAGATTGCTTTACAGAAAACAGGGCGACTCTTTTGAATTCTGGGCAAATGGCGATACGGTTTGTATTTCAGCAGCATTCATGCCTTATTTAAAACAAATTGCAGATGGTGAAAGCCTATTACTGGATGAACGTTTTAATGAAGCGGAAATTCTGGAAGATATCGCACTCTTGCTCAACAATGCGATTGTGATGTTATTACCGCCAAATTAAACCATATACTCTCCAACATCTGGCCCGATAGAGAAGATTTTTCCCTATCGAGCTACCTCTATGAGAATCAAGAAAAAATAAATCCCTACTTTTTATATTGATTACATTTTATTGCTTGAATAAGATAATTTTTTTAATAGACTAAATTTAATTCATTACAAAAACATTGAATAGAAATCATGCTTATATAACAGCAAGGAGTACCACTTGTGTTTAAAAAAATTTTAGGTTTTTCTTTTCTCGCGACCTCTCTGATCCTTCAGACGAGCCATGCCTGTACTCGTGCAGTTTATCTAGGAAATAACAACCATATCATTACTGCCCGATCAATGGACTGGAAAGTAGATGTTGGTACTAACCTCTGGATTCTACCCAGCAATGTGATAAGAGACAGCAATGCAGGCCCCAAATCACTGAAATGGAAAGCCAAGTATGGCAGTGTGATCGCCACTGGTTACGACATTTCAACAACAGATGGCATGAATGAAGCCGGCTTGGTCGCAAATGTGCTATGGCTGGTCGAATCTCAATATCCAGACACCAAGCATTCGAATAAACCTCAACTCAGCATTTCCGCTTGGGCTCAATATGTACTGGATAATTATGCGACTGTTGCCGAGGCGGTCAGTGCGTTAGAAAAAGAACCTTTTGACCTAATTACTGACAGTGTACCTGGTGAGCAACGTCTTACGACCTTACATTTATCGATTTCAGATAAAACTGGAGACAGTGCAATTATTGAGTATATTGGCGGTAAACAAGTCATTCACCATGATAAAAAATATCAGGTTATGACCAACTCACCGACCTTTGACCAGCAACTTGCGCTTAATACGTATTGGCAACAAATTGGTGGAACTGTGATGCTACCTGGTACCAATCGCGCGTCTGACCGTTTCGCCCGTGCCTCTTTCTATATCAATGCCATTCCTAAAAATGACGATCCTAAAGATGCCCTTGCCTCGGTCTTTAGTGTAATTCGTAATGCATCCGTGCCATATGGTTTAAATACAGCAGAAGAACCGAATATTTCCTCAACACGCTGGAGAACAGTTGCTGATCATAAACAGCAACTCTATTTCTTTGAATCAGCAGTTTCGCCAAACGTGTTCTGGGTAGATTTAAAGAAAATTAACTTTAAAGATGGTTTAACCCGCAAACTTGATCTTGGAAAAGATCAACAGAATACTTTTGCCGGTGATGCAACCCAACAATTCAAGGTCACCAAACCGTTTGCATTTCTTGGACCGCAACTCCATCGTTAATCATGAAAGATTCATACAAGAGAGAATGAAAAATGAATAAAACTTTATGCCTGCTTAGCCTGTGTATCGCTATGAGCGGTTGTTCAACTCTACCAGACTCTTCAACACCAGCCACATTAGATAATCTTGCAACAGCAGGTTCGCTGAACTGTAAAGCCAATGAACTGTGTCCCAATGTTTTTGTTGAATGGGATAAACAACAAAAACAGCAATTAAGAGTCGAAACTGTGCTCAACAGCAGTTATGACTATTACGATATCAAAAGCATCACCTTCCTGATTGATGGGCGATCTTTCGCCTACCAACCTGTGGGCCCAACTGAACAAAAAAATATTAACCGCTTAATCCCAAGACGCTCTTCCAATAGCTTTATTGTTCCAAGCTCGTTTCTCTATGAGTTAAGAAAAGCTCAGAATGTTGAACTTTTGATAGAAACCGACAAAGGTAACATTAAGCGCTCTGTATACACGCCAAATCAACAGTCCACGCTTTACCAGAACTTTGTCAAGCTGATTGCAGGCTTACCAACACAAGCCTCAAAATCATAAAAAAGAAAATTATACGATTAAAGTCAGTTATTTATTTTATCTAAAATAACTGACTTTTAAATATTACAGTTTTATTAAAAACCTGTTCCAGAATCAATTTTCTTAAATATTTTCTCTGATATTTAA
>NZ_LZPJ01000042.1:0-34620 GCF_001729365.1 Acinetobacter sp. YK3 | reverse complement strand
ATTTTTTTCATTTTTTAACTCTCTAATAAGTACTAAATTATTCATTACAGATAAAATTCACATGATCATGTACACATGTATGAATATTGACAAAGAATATTTCATTCAACAAAGACTATCTTTATTGAACACACCAATAAAATTTAAATAATTTTCGAAAATAGATCAATTACGAGTTCGTAAAAATTAACCCACTTTGAGATACCTAACATCCCTTTAATGCTATACATCTAAGCTCCTAGTGCTCGTACAGATCAACATCAAGAATAACTTTAAAAACTGTTATACAATAATTTTTTTCAAAAAGTTTAAGAACCACATCTAAAAAAATTTTAGCTCAATTTTCTCAAGAATCAGAATATAACTTGTTCATTTGCAGAGAAATATCATTCATCAACTGCACGCTGGATATGACCAATAATCAGATCAAATAGCACAGGGACTGCATCAGCTGAAATAAAATGCCCTAATCCAGCAATCAAGACAAACCTAGAGCCTTTAATTGCTTTTGTAGTTGCATACCCACCACTGGGTGAAACCAATACGTCTTTATCACCATGTATCACCAAAGTTGGGGCTGTAATTTTGTTTAATTCTTTTGTTCTGTCACCTGATTTCATTATAGCGGCTATTTGACGCAATACCCCTTCATGAGACTGTTTTGATGAACGTTGCCACGCTAATTCTGCATAATCATTAAGAGCTACGCGGTCCATTAAGAACTTAGTTGAACCAATGTACTTTGCAGAATAAATATAATTTTTAATCCAAGCTTTTCTATGCACTACAGGCTTTCTCAACATTAATAAACTTACAAATTTATTAGGTTGTCCAACATTTAAGGCTCCTGTCGTAGAGAATATCGATGTTAAGGATATAGATCTATCTGGATATTTAGCTGCAAACGTTTGTGCGATCATCCCCCCCATAGACATTCCGACTAGATGGGCGGCATGAATATTTAAATGATTCAAAAGATAGACTAAATCATTTGCCATATCACTCAAGTCATAAGCCTTGGCGTTTGGCCTCCGTAATAAAATTTGAAATCGAGTTGGAGTCGGTTGCAATATACTCGAAGAACGTCCAACATCTCGATTATCAAATACAATAACTTGATAACCATATAGTACAAGTAGCTGTATTAAATTCGGAGGCCAATAAATAAGCTGTAATCCTAAACCAGCAATTAAAACCAGGGGCTCATCCCCAGAGTTTCCGAAACGACGATAGCAAATTTTTCGATCATCTGGTAACGAACAGAAAAGGTCTTCGCCTTGTAATACAGTTTGAATTTTAGAATTCATTTTCAAGAACTCTTGAAGTATTTTTAAGCAATGCTATATCAACGTCTCACCTCAAAAAAGTGTGCACTTTCAATTTGTATAATGCAAATCGAAGATTGTCCTAAGTTAACAATGAATTTGACCGAATTTAACCTGACTTTATCTTAGATAAAGGCATACCCTTGACGTGCATTAAAAAAGTAGGTTTAAAAAATGATCAATTCAATCCATCATTTAAATTGTGGGTCGATGTGCCCATATTGCCAAAAGTTGGTAAACGGAACAGGTTCATGGCTCGAGTCTGGAAATATTCCTTGTCATTGCCTACTACTAGACACATCCCACGGCCTTATTTTGATAGATACTGGATTTGGCACCAAAGACGTTCAGTCACCAAACAAAAGACTTGGAAGATTATTTACTTCATTTGCCAAACCAAAACTGACATTGAAAGAGACAGCAATAGATCAAATTGAACAGCTGGGCTACAGCTCTAAAGATGTTACCCATATATTTCCTACGCATTTGGACGTTGACCATATAGGTGGATTAGATGACTTCCCTTTTGCCAAAGTACATATTTATAGGCCTGAAATACAACAATTAATAGCTCCAATATCATTTATAGAGAAAATGAGATTTAGAAATCCTCCCTCAAAAAATTGCCCACAATGGGTTATTCATGAAACGACTAATCGTACTTGGTTTAATCATGCCGTTATACAGCCGATTCCTGAAATTTCTAATATTTATCTATTGCCTCTTATAGGACATACTAAAGGTCACGTAGGTGTTGCTGTTAAAACAGAAAATAAATGGTTATTACATTGTGGCGATGCATATTTTCATAGAGGACAAATCACAGATGAGCCAGTCCCTTATGGCTTAAAAATATTTGAAAGAATGGCGGCAGCCGATAAAAAAGAGCGCACTAAAAGTTTAGAATTGCTACGTAAGCTATATAAAAATTATGATAAAGAAATCGAGATCTTTTGCGCCCATGATCCAAAGGAGTTTGAATATTACTTAAACAAATAAAATAACTATTTGAAAATATATTAAATTACATTTTTAGATTGGACTAAGGTAGCCACTCTATAATTAGAAGGTGTGGTACCAGTCCACTTTTTAAATACGCGAGTAAAATTTGCAACATCATTATAGCCTAAACTTAACGCAATTTCAGAGACGCTTAAGTTTGTATTATCCAGTAAACTCATTGCCTCGTATCTTTTTAAATCCTCAAGTAAAGCTGAAAAACTGGTATTTTCATTATTCAATTTTCTACGTAATGTTCTTGGCGAAATATTTAAGAGAAGTGCCACAGCATCAAGAGAACGATATTTTTGTTCCTTCTGAACCAAAATTTCTTTAACTTTTTGGGTCATTTTCTCCTGCAATCCTAAGGCAAGGAGCTCCTCTTGACAGCATTGCAAAGCCGTTTGAAGCCCTAGTTGGCTTGCCATTGGTAATGAATTATTCAATAAGTAAGATGGAAACCTAATTTGAGTCAATGGCATACCAAATCGAGAATTCTTTATTCGGTTAGTTATGACATGAGCGTAATCTGGAGCATCCCCCTCGAACCAAACCTCACCTAACTCTAAAATTTTAGGTTCGAGTGTTATACATCCTTTATATAAACTTGCTAGTGTAGCTTCAAAAATAATCCTTCTTAAATTAGCTTCAATCGGAAGATTTATGTTTAATGTTATAATACATAAGTCATTACTATAGTTGACATTAACTGAGAACTCTCTGGCAACCAAGTCCCAATATAAAATACATATTTGAATAGCCTCACTTAAATTATTACTAGAAAGAATAGCTTGCCCAAGATTACCATAAGCCGTAATTGGTAATCGCCAACCAACCTCAAAGCCAATCTCATGCTTTGGAGTAAGTGTCAATATCTCAATCAATAACTTACCAAATTTATGTAATGAAATTCCGCGCTTGGCAATAATATCGGACTCTACAATGCCATAACGATGCATGATTGATTCAACTGGCAAACCTATTTCTTTTGAATAGTTGATCCATGTAAGTGGAAAATGTACTGCAATAAGTTTAGTCATCAAATGGGGCTTTTCCTTTTGCATATGGTTGCCTTATTTCCTAAACAACAAATTCACTGCATACATTTTGACCGAAAATGACAAAACTTGCGACCTTTTCTTCTATCACCATAATTTTTGTAATTTGTTAAATTTTCTTAAATTCAGATTATGGAATTTTATCAATGCCAAACTTACATGATCAGGTTATTGCAATTACAGGGGCTGGTTCAGGAATTGGAAGAGCACTAGCAATCCAACTTGCAAAAAAAGGTGCCAAACTTGCTATCAGTGATATTGAAGCAAACAATCTAGCCGAAACTGAATCAATCTGTCGTCATGTTGGTTCTCAAAATGTTTGGGCAGAACAACTCGATGTTTCAAATCGCCAGAATGTACATGATTGGGCACATGCTATTTTTACCAGATACGGCAAAGTGAATGTCATTATTAATAATGCAGGGACCTCATTAAGTAGCACAGTCATAGATCTAAACTATGAAGATTTCGAATGGCTAATGAACATTAACTTTTGGGGTGTTGTCTATGGTTGTAAAGCATTTCTCCCATATTTAGAAGAAGGAAAGAGCCATATTATTAATATTTCAAGTCTCTTTGGACTCATTTCTACACCTACTACAAGTGCATATAACGCCAGTAAATTTGCTGTTAGGGGGTTCACAGAATCACTAAGTCAAGAATTAATGATCATGAATAAAGGAATTCATGTGACCTGTGTACATCCAGGAGGAATAAAAACGAATATTATTAATAATGGACGTATCATTGCCAACCCGAGTTGGGGGATAAAAAATATAAAAGACTCTAACTTAAACTTTCAAAAACTCGCACGTACATCACCAGAACAAGCTGCCGAAAAAATATTATCAGTAATTGGAACACCTAATAAATCAAGACTCCTAATCGGTAGCGATGCCAAACTTCTTGACCTATTACAAAGAATTATACCTTCAACTTATCAAATAATTGTAGCCAAGGCGAGTGCTAAGCACCGCAATGTTTTATTGTGAGGAAATGAAAATGCGTAATCATAAAGATACAAAACAAGCAACATTAGCAATTAGCCAAAGAATTACAGTTCGTCAAATGGATTCTGAATTTACAACTGATATTCCCAAGTATTGGGCTAATAACAACCCATATTTAACCTCCCTACTAGCAGCGTTTTCTGTTGGCTTTCCTTCTGGAGAACGTTTTTTTATTGATAGCGTGCGTTATTATCAATCACAAATCCATGATCCAATTTTAAAAGATGAAATTAAAGGATTTATTGGACAAGAAGCACAACATACAAAAGAGCATATAACTTTTAACAATTTTTTAGAAAAGCATGGTTATCCAGCTAATCAGCATGCGGAATCGGCAAAAAGACTTATAACAAGACTCCAAAAAAAATCATCACCTGCTAGAAATTTAGCGCGAACCGCTGCTCTAGAACACTTCACAGCTATTATTTGTAGTTCCATCTTAGAAAATTCAGAGTTATTAGAATCTACTCACCCTCTTGTTGCAAAACTTTGGGCATGGCATGCGATTGAAGAGGTTGAACATAGAACTGTAGCTTTCGATGTTTATAAAAAAACGGTAAATAATGAAGCAATCCGCATTATTGAAATGGTACTTGTTACCATAGGTTTTATATTTAATATTTCAATACGTAGTACACGTATGCATATTGCAGCAGGTGGTAAATTAGATATCAAACAATTCGCTAAAGCTCTTAATACTTTATGGGGACGTCCAGGTATTTTTAGAAAAGTAATTCCACAATATTTCTCATACTACAAAAAAGGTTTCCATCCATCTCAACATGAAAATAGTATGTACCTAGAAAAGGCCAAAACATATTGGTTATTTGAAAGCAATAGTTTAAGAAGCTAAATTTTAAAAAAATGGAATTAATAATTTCATTAATTCCATTATAAAACCAGAATAAAAAACCTAGCTTATTATTTAATAATTATGATTATAAGGTCACCATATAATTATAATCAACTTAAACT
Organism: Acinetobacter sp. YK3; assembly: GCF_001729365.1. Lineage (NCBI taxonomy): Bacteria > Pseudomonadati > Pseudomonadota > Gammaproteobacteria > Moraxellales > Moraxellaceae > Acinetobacter > Acinetobacter sp. YK3. The sequence goes on along the minus strand of NZ_LZPJ01000042.1, from coordinate 29,253 downwards.
TCTATTTACAACTAATTAAAACTTTGGAACCAGTTGGAAACATCTTTAAGAAAATAGTCTGGTGGATAATGTCCTGTTGTATCTCCACCTCCTGAATATTCATCATCCTTAAATAAAGTGAATCGGACTGGAGCTACTTTACAATTTGTGTACTCAGTAGTTCCTTTTCCTATTTTCTTACCAGAGGCAGCGCTACATCCATGATTTTTAATCCAAAATTCATTTTGTTGCTTTCCAAATAGCGCACTATAATTATCATTTTTATAAAAATGAGTATCTGATAAACCAAAGACGGTCCAAACTGCTGGCTTACCTTTACATTTAACGAGTGTATCATCGCTATTTTCAAACCAATAAGGTCTATTTGCAGCAACTGGTGCGATCGCTCTAAAGTTATTTCCTAAAAAGCATCCTACTACTGCAGTCATATCTCCGCCCCAAGAATGACCAATAGCAAATACTTTATTAGAATCAATAGAATAAGTCCGCTTAGCTAAAGCAAGTAACTCTTCGGTGAATTTAATATCATGAAGACCACCAAACTCATCACCGTTTGGTCCTAATGCCCACCCACGATCAGATCCCCAACGCCATTTTTGATCCGGATAAATAAAAATTGTATCCTTCATATTCTTTTCTAATCCTGGTGCATCATCATTCCAACCTAAGCCAAACCACTCCCTCATTTCCTGACCAGTTGAATCCGTACCAGCAAAAGCTATTACAAGCTTATATTTTTTCTGAGGATTATAATCCTTAGGTAAGGTTACGTAATAACTTCTATTTCCACCAGCTTCTTTTGAAAAATTACTGCTTAATTGTCCTTTAGGAGTTGAAGCCGCAAAAGACATTGAAGTAAAAAAGAAAAAAAGAGTACTGAGCTTAAATAAATTTTTCATAAACATAAGAATCACCATTAAAATAAATGTTTAATTATTTTTTTAGCGCACGAATAATTGCATCAAAACCATCAATAGTATAAGAATCAATCTCGCTATTATCAGCATTTGGCAAACTAGATTGCTTAACAATAACAACTCTTTCTTTCGGATTAATATAAATCCATTGTCCATATACACCAATTGCCATATAAGCCTTATCTTCCCCACCTCTTACCCAGTATTGATTCTTATAACTCCATCCTTTCATTATTGACTTTTCATCCTGACTACGGGCAAATGCTACAAGATCACCACCATTTTCAACTTCAGTTATTAGCTGTTTCGGAATAATTTCTTGGCCATTGAAAGTTCCTCCATTTAATAAGGTTTGTCCATACTTAGCTAAGTCGATAGCAGTCGCATTCAATCCACCACCACAAAAAGGTGTTCCATTAGGCGTTACGAGCACATAGGCATCTCGTGTTGCTCCAATCTTTGACCAAATCTTTTCAGACAAGAGTTGATCAAATGATTTTCCAGACGCCTTTTCATTCAATAAACATACGACATCAGTATTTGGTGTGACGTAATGAAACTTTTCACCATGCTCACCTTTTTTCTTCAAACTTTGTAAAAACTGAAGCATAGTCGTTTCATTTTTTTTATCTGTTAATCCTATAACAGGAATATATCTACTCACCTCTGATTTAGGGTCAGCATAATCTTCAGAGTATTTTAAACCAACAGTCATATCCAGTACTTGATCAACCGTCGCATCTCCATAAGCAGAGTTCTTTAATTCAGGTAGATATTCCGATACCTTAGCAGCACGATTTAATTTGTCCTCACTTATTAATATTGCAGCAATTGTCCCTGCAAATGACTTCGTCACAGAATTTAACTGATGTTGGGTACGTTGATTCTGTCCATCAAAATATTTTTCGTAGACTAACTGGCCATCTTTTAATACAACTAATGCATCGGTACTAGTATTTTTCAACATTTCGCCAACAGTTGAACTGGTTTTTTTACCTGTAACATAATTTTTGTATTCGAAATTAAAATTATCAAGATTTACACTATTAGTGGCTTTTTTAAAATTGAATTCTGCTGCTCCCCCCTTATCAATACTTTTTGTGGGCAAAAATTCTTCCATGTGTTTAAAACCATATCGAATGTTAGACGGATATAGAATTGTTCCTTTATTTACATTCATTTCGGCTCTAGTCTTCCCAGCAGAAGTAAAATTTTGATTTTTCCCAATAATACTTTCTTCTGATTTTGCCAATGTAAGTTGTGCTTGAGCTAACATAAAACTTACTGTAATAACTTTTGAAATATAACTTATACGCATTTAGCAACCCTTTTCTACAATTCAAAAAAGACAAATAAATTAGAACTTAAATTGTTGCATAATGTAATTAACAACACTAAAATAAATTTAGTTATCTACATTAAAAAAAGACAAAAAAAAACCTTAATTAAATAATTTATTTAATTAAGCATATAATTAAAGAATTATATTGCTCTATTATTTTAATACATTTACAATTAAGATAAAGATATTAGCCATCGGTTTGGACGATACCTATGCGTTATTCATTTGAATCACTCATCGCTTTTCATCAAGTTGTTTTAACAGGATCTTTTTCAACTGCTGCCAGAAAACTACATAAGAGTCAGTCGACCATTAGTAGCTTGATTGCAAACTTAGAAGCTGATTCCGGTATAAGAATATTTGAGCGCAATGCAAAAGGTGTCAGCTTAACTAAAGAGGGTGCAAAGCTTTTACCATATGTTAAAGATGTACTAAGTGCAGCGGAAAATCTAGAGAACATTTCAAGTAGATTAATGGAAAAAACTGAATCTTCTATTACTATAGTTTTGACAGATTTATATTATATTCCTAATCATAATCATATTTTAAAGGAATTTGAGCAACTTTTTCCTGATGTTATATTAGAATGTCTAGTAGCTGAAGAAGAAGATGTTTTACACCTTATTCTCAACAATAGAGCCTCAATAGGTATCATTCGCTCACAAACAAATTACCCTGATGAGATCCATTCTTGTAGACTCTCTGCTGAAGCAGAGTTAGGTATTTTTGTAAGCCAACAACACCCTTTACTGCAAAATAAATACACTCATCTCGCCCAACTTAAAAACTATCGTGAAATTAAATATGGCCCTAAAATTTTGCAAAAAAATATAGAGCAGAGCAATAAAGTTTGGTCTTCATCTTCCTATGCTTTTCTAATAGATATGGTCGAACTTGGATTTGGATGGGCAATATTGCCAACAAATTTTGTTGAATTGTACGGTTCTAAACAAATTCGTCAACTAAAAGTTAATGGTTGGCCACAAGCACACAAACTCGATCTTATATGGTCCAAAGTTAATCCACTTGGCGTAGTAGGAAAATGGGCTTTAGAACAATTATTATATCATGAATACTAAAATTTAAATCTATTTAAATACATGCTAATTACCATCTAGTTTTTTCTATCTTTTAGATAATTATTAAGCTAATTTAATGGTAATTACTCCAGCAACAATTAAGAAAATTCCAATATATCTCATAAGGGAAGACGGATCTCCGAAAAAGATAACTCCAATAGTAAAAGTACCAATCGTTCCTATACTGGTCCATACAGCGTATGCAGTCCCCATAGGTATTTGCTTTTGTGCCAAATAAAGAAAGAAACCACTAGCCAAAATGAAAAATAAAGCTATTGATGCACCTACAATTCTTAAATCAGGATTTTGTGCATATTTTAATCCTAAAGGCCAACCAACTTCCAACAATCCAGCTACAATAAGATAAAACCAAGCCATATTAATATCCTTCAACCACGTTATGATAAAAATTTTTAAAAAGCTGGAATAAATAAATATTAATTATTCCAGCGATAGACAGATAGTTTTAAAAAAGTTTCGTTATTCCAAAAATCACTTTAGATTCAGAAAGTTTAATCTGATTTTGAGCCATTGCTATATTTGAGTTAACATAGGAGAGATCAAAAATAAAATTATTGTAACTCATATTCCCTCCTATTCTATAATCATAATAGCTATCCTTTTCATCATTACCAAAAGCTTTAGCATAGTTCTCTTTATTTGAAAATTTATTATATGCATATTGAGCATAAAAATTCAGATTATCTGTAATTGGTTGCGTATAATTAACTTCATAACTAGCCGCTTTACCTGAATCAAAAGAGTATTTAGGTGAATAAAAATTTGAAAATCTTAACAACTCATTATTATTAAAAATATTGGATATTAAAAGACTAGCTGCAAATACATCAAAATTAGCTGTTGGTAGCTCCCCAACATCTAATCCTGGATAGCGAATTTTTACATATTTTAAATCTGTGGTAAAATTTTCATTAAATTTATGTTGATACCCTATCATATAGTTTAGCTCTAAACTTCCAGAGCTTCCTAAATTAGCATTAGATGCAAAAATTTGCCCATATAGCCCAGACTTATGATCGACTCTAAAACTTCCTTGAATAGCCGGGTTATTATTGGTTTGTGAGAAACCATGTAAATAATAATCCGTTAACATTGTCATAGACCCACTTCCAGAAAAAGAATCAAGAATCTCTTCTGCATTTTTTGCTTCCACATTGGACATTACTATTATTGAAGTAAAAATCCCTAATAAAACCTGAAATCTCATTAAAATCATCCTTAACAAATTAAAATCCCCACAACTAAAAAATAATAATATTACCCCTCCATTTATTCTAATATTTAAAGTTACACTACCATACCAACAACTATGATAGTGTGGATCCAACTTCATAATTATTTAATTTTAGGAGTTACATCAATAAAGCGACTAGAATCATTAAATAAATTAAATTGAACGCTATTATTAAATCCAACTTTTTTCAAATCAACCACCTTTACATTATAATTAGTTGAAGTTCGATAATAATATTTCAAATTTTTTAGATCTATCACACTAATCCATGTCGTTTCTTGTTTTGCATCTCCACGCCCTTGATTTACATCTTCTGCATACGTAGGAACACCACGAGGATAATCAATATTATTTAATAGTCCAATAGACTGATTCACAGCCATAACATTATTTGTTGCTTTAGGCAGCAAGCTTTTTAAAACTGAAATTTTTTGAAATCTTTGAGTAGAACCATATCCACCAGATAAATTATTAAACTCTCCAGCAGTATTGATATTTTTTAAATTTGGATTTTTCTTATAAAGTTGATCTAGTTGACTCAACTGTTGATCAAATCTTGGATCATTTGTCAGAACTCTATTCTTTGTATTATCAAAAATCTTTATTTCTTTATTAATAAATTCAACCACATAGTTTGCACCTGAAGCATCTGTAATGGAAAAATGAATCGGAGCTTGACCGCCTAGATTTTTTACGATTGGCGCATACACATTAAGCTTTTTTAAATTTTCAACAATATCTTTAGCAGATGAAAATTGTCCTAACCCCCAGTTTAAAAGATGCGTATTTGGAATAGAATTTTTCAGTTTTTTATTATCAGGATATTCTCCACTGGCAAACCATAAAACTGCCATGCTTACGCCTTTTTCATTAACACCTTCTGTTACTAGATTGTCATAGGTCCTAATACCTGCAAACCCATATTTTGATGCTGGTATATTATTAATAAATTTACTTCCTTTCTTATAAATAAAAAACTCTGAAGGAAGTGATTCCCAATTTTTTGTATTCACGCCAAACTCCATTGACCTACCATTTATAAAACTTCCATTACTCTCGATTTGAAAGTGTATACAAGCCAATGTACTGAATGATGTAAGTGTAGTAACTGCAAATACTGCGAGTTTCATTTTCATTTTAACCACCTAAATTAAAAAATTTTCAACAGGTTTCCTACAATTACCTTTAAAATTAAAAAATCAAGATAATGAATCATAAACCTAACTACCATTTATAATTATAAACAAAACTTAAAAACCTAAAAATTACCTACCATCGATTTAATCAATACCTTTATAAAATTACAGCTATCCATTATAAAATATAAAAAAAGCAGTGATTTTAGAACCACTGCAATGCAATAAGTATAGTGAACTATGTCAAACCAATTAATTTAAAATCCTGAAAACCAACTTGGTATTTCTTTAAGATAATAATCTGGCGGAGCATGATTATTAAGATTCCCCCCACCACTGTATTGCCCTCCATCATATAGAGTTAAAATGACTGGAGATACTGTGCATTGTGTATAGTAGGTTGTTTCATTGGATTGTGTTTTTCTAGATTTATTACAACCGTGATTGTTTAACCAAAAGTCATTTTGTTGCTTACCAAAATCTCCATTTATACTTATCCCATTTTCAACTTTGTTAAAATGATCATCTTTCAGACCAAAAAGAGTCCATACTGCAGGTTTCCCCTTACAACCAACAGCATTATTTTTATTATCGTAGAACCAATAAGGATGATTTGCAGCAACTGGAACTATTGCCGTGAATTCATCTCCTAGAAAACATCCAACAACTGCAGTCATGTCTCCTCCCCATGAATGTCCTGTTGCAAATACTCTCTTTGGATCAATTGAATAGTGTGTTTTAGCGTAGTGAAGTAATTCTTTTGTAAATTGAATATCTTGATTTCCAGAATATCTATCAGCATTCGGTCCTAAGACCCACCCTTTTACTAGATTACTATTAAACTTCCACTCACTTAGTTGATCTGGATATATAAAAATAGTGTCTTCCATTTGTTGCTCAAGGCCTTTGACTTGATCACTCCAACCTTTGCCAAACCATTCTTGCATTTCTTTGCCTGTAGTATCTGTTCCAGCAAATACCAAAGCGAGCTTATATTTTAAATTAGGATCATAATTTTTAGGAAAAGTGATTACAAAGCTTCTTTCACCACCTGCACTTGGAGAAAATGTATAATTAAAACGTTTAGTTCCAACATAAGATGATGATTCTTTATCATAAGTTCCACAAAGCTCAGTCTTAACGCATTCATCTTTTTTAATATTTAATTTTTGATTTGTACTCGATTCATTATCGCCACATGCTACAAGCAGAGATGCTATCAAGATTGTATATATATGCTTCTTATTCATATAGTTTACCTAAGTTGACCAGATTCGGATAATTAAATCTAAATATTCATTAGTACATCAATCTTAAAGGGTAATTTTACAGGTCAAAGTTACCAACTATCGATTTGGTCGATACCAAATAAAATAAAATTTCTGACAATGATTTATGATATCTCAAATTCAAGTTTGCTTTTAAAATAAAATTAAATTTAAATACTTGAAATAATTGTATTTAAATTCATATTAACATTATCTAAGGTGCTACTAAATTATAAATTATGTGATTTTTTCCTATAATTTGAAGGAGAGCTTCCAGTCCATTTCTTAAATGCTCTTGTGAAGTTAGAAATTTCATTATATCCAAGCATATCAGCAACTTGCCCAACGCTAAAATTTGGATCATTTAATAATCTGGATGCATCTCTTTTACGTGCTTGTTCAAGTAGAGCCGTGTAAGACACTCCTTCCTCAGAAAGACGCCTACGCAATGTTCTTGAAGAAATATTCAAACATTTTGCTAGCTCATTAAAATTCGGATAACCTTTTTGATTTTTAAGGATAATTATTTTTTTTACCTTGTTGGCTACAAGATCTGCACAATGTAATGTCTCTAGTGCTGACTCACAGTGTAATAGGGAAAAATTGAGCCCAGCTGTGCTTGCCATCGGCAAAGAACTATCTAAATTTTCACTGTGAAAGCTTATCCTAGTGACAGGCATACCAAATTGAACAGATGGAATATGTCTTTTTATTTTTTCAGAATATATCGGTTCCTCCTGTTCTAACCAAACTTTCATAGAATCAAGATTTTCATTAGAAAGCAATGAACATCCTTTATATAAACTAGTAACCATTGATTCAAGCAGTATATTCTTAAGTTCTTCATCAATATCTTTCAACAAAGTTAATGCAATTACACAAAGTTGATTTTCAAAAGTAACTTCTATAGAAACAGCCTTAGCTATAAGTAACCAATACTTTTGACAAATGTCCAAAGCATCTTTCAATGATTGACTTGCTAATATAGCGCTACCAACATTCCCATAGGCTGTAATTGGTAATCTCCAACCAATATCAAATCCAATTCCACTATCTGGTAAAGAATCTGAAATAAACTTCAATAAAAGAATAAAATTGCTTAACTCCATCCCTGATTCGACAATAACATCTTCCTCAATCTGAATCCTTTTTTTATAAGCAAAATCATCTATTTGTAGCCCTTTTTCTCTAGCATATGCAATTACTGTAATAGGATAGTGACTAGCTAGTCTTATTTCATTTTTTTGAATCATAAGAGACGCCTATAAAAAATATATAGCTAAATTAATTGATTACCTGAACTTCTACCTATGTCAATAAACCAAGCACTATTTTTTCCCATCTTTATCTTAGTACGTTTCATAAAATTCAGAAATGGCCAAAAATGATAAAATTATGTCATTACTGTGATTTTCTAGACTCGAAATAAATAAATTAATATTAGTTTGTAAAAATAAAGCTAGCTAGATTTGAAAATTAGCTTTCTATAATTCGAGATTAAAGGAAATCATTATGTCTTCACCTATTGTAAAGCTTGAAGAAAAAGTCACACAGGAAATCCTAAAAGGTGCTTTTACTGAAGGCAAACATCAAGAAAATGCTCATTTCACTATGATGGATGTTGCAATTGACCCTGAAAAAGCTAAAAAACTCTTACCAATGGGAATGAAACTAACAAACCCTGCAAAAGGTATACTTTATGTCGCTAATTTTGATAAACCTAACTTTACCCAACCTTATAAAGAAGCCGGACTGTTGCTTCATGTATCTAAGTATGGGTTGAGTGAAGGATATTATTGCTGCTGGATGCTTGTAAATGATGATACGGCCCTTATTTATGGTCGCGAAATTGTCGCATTCCCTAAGAAAATGGCTGACATCACATATGATGACGATGGTGAAGTTGTTCATTCAACAATTCATCGTCGTGGGATTAATATTCTAGATTTAAAAGTTAAACGAAAAAATAGACTAGACACCCCTGAACCTTTTTGGGGAAGAAAAATGTTTAACATCGGGGGGTTCTTTCAGTTCTTTGCCTTTCTGAATGTTGTTTGGAGTCTACATGGACAAGAAGAAATTCTTTTAGCATATGAAGCAGAAGCTGAATTGACTCTTAAAGGATCAGAGTTTGACCCTATATCAGAAATCATCATTGGACAACCCTTAAGAACTCGCATAGCTAAACTCAATATTCTAGGTGCCAAATACTTTTTCCCATCAGGACTTGCTGGCCTAGCATGGTTTAGCAGAACAATCTCTATGCGATACCGTTAATCTATTATTAATATTTTTTTTCAATTGTTTTCTAGAAAATATTTTTAAGCTTAGCAGAAATAAACTACCACCTATCATTTAGAGAAGTATGAAGTGAATATTAAACCTAGTAATAAAAATGATTCCAAAATGAATGGCGCTGAAGCATTATTAAAAACCTTATTAAATGCTGGAATAGATACCGTATTCAGCAATCCAGGTACTTCGGAAATGCATTTTGTTGCAGGTCTTGACTCTTCAAAAGAAATGCGCGCTGTACTCACTCTATTTGAAGGTGTAGCTACTGGAGCAGCAGATGGCTATTCACGTATGGCAGATAAACCTGCTGCTACCCTTTTGCATTTAGGCTGTGGTTTAGGTAACGGGCTAGCTAATTTACACAATGCACGAAAAGCAAAAAGCTCAATACTAAATATTGTAGGAGACCATGCAACATATCATGTTAATTATGACACTCCCCTTCAATCCGATATAGAAACCGTAGCACGAAATGTTTCTAAATGGGTTCGTACTTCAAAGAATACATCTGATTTATGTAATGATGCTGCTGAAGCTATTGTTCATGCTCAAAGTAAGCCAGGTAACATTTCAACCTTGATATTGCCAGCGGATGTTTCTTGGAATAAAGGAGCTAAGCCAGTCCCATCCCTATCTTTAAAATCCACAGAAATAGTACCAATTGAAAGAATTAAAGAGACTGCAAAAATTTTATCAACAGGAGAAAGATGTGCATTTATTCTTGGTGGAAAAGCACTCCGTGAATCTGAACTTCTATCGGCTGCAAAAATTTCGAAATTAACTGGTGCAAAACTATATGCAGAAGTTTTTCCTGCTCGGATTGAGCGTGGCGTAGGTTTGCCAGAAATTGAACGTATTGCTTATTTTAGTGAGATGGCTTCAATCCAACTTAATGGGTTTGACCATATTATCTTAATCGACTCTCTCCCTCCAGTATCATTTTTTGCTTATCCTGGGAAAAAAAGTATTTTAGTTCCAGAAGGTTGTAAAACACATCAACTAGTTGGCTTTGGAGAAGATGTTGGTAAAACACTAGATATTTTAGTAGAGATGTTAGGTGCTTGTAAGATTGTTCCTAATATTCAGATAATCGATAGACCTAAAATACCATCTGGCAAGCTTACTAGCCATAAAGTCTGCCAATCCATTGGAGCACTACTGCCAAACAATGCAATTATCTCCGATGAATCCCAAACCTCTGGCGTTATGCTCCCCTTTTACACAGCAAAATCTCCAAAGCATGATCTTCTGACTCTTACGGGTGGAGCAATTGGACAAGGTTTGCCAGTTGCTTTAGGTGCAGCAGTAGCCTGTCCGGATAGACCAGTAATAGCATTAGTCAGTGATGGATCAGCCATGTATACAATACAGGCACTTTGGAGTATGGCAAGAGAGAAAAGTAATGTTACAGTAATTATATTCAATAATTTGTCTTATGGAATTTTAAATATTGAACTGCAACGTGTAGGGGCTAATAAAATAGGTGATATCGCTCGCTCACAGTTAAATATTGCTTCGCCAAATTTAGATTTTGTACAGTTGGGACGAGGTATGGGAGTCTCATCAACTAGAGTTGAAACTTGCGAAGACTTTAATAATGCATTTATTGCTGCCTTAGCTAAAGATGGTCCTAATCTAATTGAAGCAGTAATTCCAAAAACCTTTTCAGGGGTAAAATTAGCAGCCCTTCCACATCTACTAAATTCATTTAAATATATGCCATATCCATTAGCTAAGTTTGTTAAAAAGCGAATAGCTCCTTAATAACTCCCTGCAAAGGAAACATTATTGGACAAATAACACTTTTGGCATTGGACTTAAAAGACTTTGCTTATTAGACGGAGAGATTCTTTCAATATATTTTTGGAGATTACATCAGTTGAACTAAGTCAATATCTTATTGTTTTATATTAATTCTAATTAAAAAACACATCAAATTCACCCCCATTTCATCCTTCTCCTTTTAGATATTCCAGAAAGGTTGAATTTTGCTTAATAACATTAAGTATAGAGGAAAATAAAATTAATCCCAGGCTCTAAAATTTACAATACTAGCTACTCGGAGCTCAGGTGATTTTTTTGTTATCCAAACTTCATCTAATAAAACTTTAGATTAATGAACAGTTCTAAACTAATTATAAATCCATTTTTATTAAGATGACTTATTAAAAATAAACAGTTAAATTTCAAGTAGTTTATTTACAAATTAAATTTTTAATTAAAAACCCAATTATGCAAGAAAATAAAGAGCGAAAAGTCTCGCCCTATTTTTGAAACTCAATATCAAAATTAAAGCTATGTTAAGCGTATTTCATTCTTGTATAGCACTAGCTTGTAGCTGACCAAATTTTAATGACCCTAGACTAAACGTCGGCTTTAAACCTGGCAGTGCCCAATACGCTGACATCTCAGATGAAGGTACAAAATTATAAAAATCTCCATTTTCCTGGCAAGGACCTGCTAATGTCTTTTCCATTACCATTGAAATGTACTGATCTAGTCCGCCTTCAAGTGTATTTCCATTTAAGATCACTTCCATACCTGTTGCTGTTGCGTATGCGCGTACACCAGGGATATTTGAGTTTAAGGGTGAAAAGCTATCTGCACACACACCATTTTCACTTGAAACTAATATTCCTATAGGCGTATTAACCACCAATGAATGGTTACCTTCCGTATGGCCAGGTGAAGCTACAAGTGCAACCCCCTCACCCAATAAAACAGATTTTTCCAATAAAATCAATTTATTATAATCAATCTCATTAATTCCATTAGGACAATACCACTCTTTTTGAGGTGGTAAGAGCTGTAAGGTCGAACACCACTCCTGATGCATGACTAACAGCTTAGCATTTGGAAAAAGTCCTATGGAGTCTTTTGTACCTAACCATTTACGTAAATCTTGAGTATGCAAATGATCATAAGAAATATAATCAATTTCTTCAGGTTGTATCCCTATTTGAGCTAAAGCGTCTTCTACTCGATTATAAAGTGGAGCAACATATGGTGAGATATAGTCTCTTAGCCAAAGTGGAGCTGTTTCCTCCAATCTTTTAAAGTAAGGTGTTTCTCTATTTGCATCTACATCTGAAGGCGAAAATAGTAGTGTTTTTAAACCAGACAATGTTTTGAATTGAACAATAAAAAGTCGATTCAAAATATGCATAAATGGTGTTGGAACCGTACATGCATTTAACAATCCATATTTAGTTGGATAAGGCACACGTATAAGGTCTACTGTTTGATAGTAATTTACAGTGTTGCCAGCAAGCATATCTTCTCTTAATTTTAAAGCTGCATTTTTTACACTATTTAATCGTGTTAGAGGATGGGTCGATAAGCGAGCTTTATCAAAATGATCAAGATAACAAATATCTAGTTTTTCAAGTTCTGCTTGTGATGATGGATTTATTTTCACAATTTTTCCTTAAATTTCATTTGAATTCAGACATACTATTTAAATATGCCAATGCTTGCTCGGTTGAGCCTTCATTTAAAGGGCTATGCTTAGGATTAAAATAACGTACACAAGCACGAATCACATAGCCCGGACGAGGAACACGATCTTGTCGAGCTGCTCTAAAATAGTCCTTGAAGCGAAAACGATGTGGTAAATGAGGATCTTGTTCCACAAGGTTTTCAACAGCGATATAAGCCAAAGTAATAAATAATGGGAATGTGAAAACAGCGGCACCCGTCCGCAACAAAATATTATTACTGAAGTACCGAAACATGGCATCTGCCACCTCACGGTGTTCAACCTCTTCAGCGCCATGCCATTGCAATAATCGAAACATTTGTATATCTACGGGTGCTTGTTGTAAACCTTTTGCATTTAATACCCAATGACCTAATACACCTGTTAGATGTTCTGCTGCCGCAACCATCGCTAATCGCGTCTTCAACCAAGTTGATTTTAAGCGTGGATGTTTTAATTCATAACCTAACGGTTTAGGGCCAATCATGTCATTAAATATCCAGTTCATCATTTCGGTATAGCGACTTAAATCAATACCTAAAGCTTCAATGTGTCGAGTGCCTAAAGTATGTCCATAACTATGAGCACCCTCTTGTTTAATAAAAGCTATGGCGGCCTCTTTTAACTGTTCATCTTGAATAAATGGGAGCGCATCTCTGAATGTTTGACAGAACCACCGCTCTGGTGCTGGTGTAATCGGATTAATTAAATTAAGCATTTGCGTCGCCATTGGATCATCATAAATCCAGTGGTTAGGTGTTTCAGCAAAATCAAATATTGGACGCCGAGGAACAATAATATGGCTTTCTTTGATTAAACTATTCACAATAAAACTCCTTGTATAGCAAAGGCTAACCTCTAGTCTTGTGTCAAAATGTTGAAACCCATTCGCGGACCAAAAGCAACCAATGTCCGAATTAGCCCTTTAATCGCTTTAGGTTGTAGACCACTGCTAATACGGCGGAATTGAGCAGCGTGCCAAGCCAATTGCAGATAAGCATCTACAGGTTTATAGCCAATAGCTGGAATTTTTGTAGGCTCCATTACAGATTTCCCAGCTAATAGTTGTTTGGCTAGATCTGGTTGCATTGCAAAAGGACGTGCTAATCCAACTAAATCAACCGTACCATTTGCCACAATACGATTCATAAAATCTACATTACGAAGCCCACCAGTAAGCATCAGTGGTAATTTGCTGTGTTGGCGTAATGCTGTGGCATAATTAACAAAATAAGCATCACATTGAGCAGAACGATCTGGGGCATATCCTAACTGGGCAGGAGATTCGTAATTACCACCAGAAACTTCTAGCAAATCAATTCCTTCTGCTTCTAGCACTAAGGCAATCTGCACGGATTCTTCCTGACTCAAACCTCCTTTTTGAAAATCGGCAGAATTCAATTTGACACTGAGAATTTTGCCTTTACCAATGGCTTGACGTACAGCACGCACTGTCTCAATCAGGATACGGCGACGATTTTCTGGGCTTCCACCCCATTGATCTGTACGAGTATTTGCTAAAGGAGATAAGAATTGTGATAACAAGTAGCCATGCGCCGCATGCACTTGTACTCCATCAAAGCCAGCTTTTACAGCAAGCGCAGCAGTTTTTGCAAAACGTTGGATTTGCTCATATATCTCTGCTTCACTCATTGCTCGTGGAACACGAATAATATTCATTGTTGGTAAATCAAGCCCGACTGCGGATGGAGCGATCGGTTTTTTTAATAAAGGAAGTACAGCAACACGGCCTGGGTGATTAATTTGCATAATAATTTTACTGCCATTTGCTTGGGCAGCTTGGGCCCACAGCTTATTTGCCTGTAAGAACCGCTCATCTTCCAACACCACATTTCTAGGCTCAACAAAGGCACGATGGTCAATCATGACATTGCCTGTGATTAGCAACCCTGTACCACCTCTTGCCCACGCAGCATAAAGCTGCTGTAAGTCTGTAGTGGGCGAGCCATGTCGGTCTGCCAATTGTTCACTCATAGCAGATTTTGCAATTCGGTTTGGAATACTTATTCCACATGCCAAACGAAGAGATTGATGTAATGGAGAGCTTGCTAATGTAGTCTGTGCCATGATATGAGTTCCTAAATAATTTGCTGAATAAGTACAATTAAAACTGGATGACCTGTTCTAAATTCCAATCCTTATCCATTGAAATACTGATGTTTTAAAAAGTTCATCTTGTTCCGATTGTCATGTTGCCAAGGATGAAAATCTGTTGAGAAAAAGTCGAGATAAGGCTTGCTTATCTTTTTGACTAAACCTTTCCGTCCAAACAAATAAGTAACCCCTTGATAAAGCGTTTTTAAATCACCTTGTCTGCCTGAATGTCTTAACAGCTCAATCGTCCCACGCGTGGTAATCATCAAAAAAGAAAACGTTGTTTCCAACATCACCAATCTTAGAAAATAAGGTCTATTAACCAAACTCTGATACACATCAAATGCCACCGCTTTATGTTCAGTTTCTTCAATGGCATGCCACGCCCAGATTTTTCTTAGATGTACATTAAATAAAGCCAAATCTTCAGGTGCAGTAGTAATAAAATAATCTGCTAAAATTGCAGTGAGATGTTCCATGCATACCGTACACGCCAACTGGTGAGCTGGAGAAAACTGTTCCTGCATCAAACGGTTCATTTTTTTAAAGCGCTTATAAATTCGGTCTACGGGATAGCCTTTCTTTAACATGACCGCATTGAGCACATCATGCTCTTTCCCATGATGTGCTTCCTGACCAATAAAGGCTCGAACCTGCTTAAGTAGAACAGGATCTTTAATCTTTGTCTGATAATTTCGTACGCTGTGAATAAATTGCAGCTCTCCCTCAGGAAAGGCACTGGATAGTGCTGTCAGAAGCATAGTGAGCAAAGGGTTATGATTAAACCAAAACTCAGGAATCTCATCAGGAAAAGTAAAGTCCATAACTCTTACAGGAATGTCTATTGATGCAGAAATTTGTCTACATTTGCTTACTTTTTCTGACTGAGGAGCAACAAGCATATTCATAGCTAAATCCTCTGTTTATAAAACACGTGGATTAAATTGGCGCAGCAAAAATAAAGGAGTCCGTAATCGCGGAATCTGAATCGGCGGAATAAAGCCGCCTGATAAATCCACCCGATGTAACCGAGCATCCACCACTTTACCTAAACCCATTTCATGCAAAGGATCATTCACCGTTCCGGTAAAACGTAATTTCATCTCCACACGGCGTACTTCAACAACATGCTCTTTTGGTGTGAATCGAACTTCTCGAGGTAAACCTACCCCTAAACCACCTGTGATATTGCGATGCGGTAATCCTAAAATGGGCGGTGCATCCTGTATCACCTCTCCTAGTTTGGCTTCCATTTCGATCAAGACCGTACCACGGCGTGATGCTTGGCTGATAATCCGTGAACCATCATTGTCCCAACTGATTTCCCCGATCTTTTTGGGATATCCTAATAGCTCCCGTCCTATAATCATGGCGCGATCATCATCCAGAATCATCCATGGACAAAAGATTCCCGTTTTATTGCCGACCTGAATATGCACGAATAAGCCCGCTTCGTGATATGCCCCTGTATAGACATTTTCAGGAAAATAAGCACAAAACAAATCTGCTCTAGCTGGTTGCGCTAGCTTCATTCCGGCAGGTAGCCAACGTGCCATTGCCTTCTCATTAACCTCAACCACAGCGGTTAAATATTGGGCATTGTGATAGAGCTTATTGCCCAAGTTGGCGAGACCTATTGGCGTGCGTAAATCATTGATCAACTCTCTCATGCTTTTAATCTCGAAAATACTTGCTTTAAGATCGGCAATAAAATAATGCGAGGGGTATAACGTCCACCGAAAGTTTGTGCCTGTGCAAGCAGGCCAGGAATCACAATTCGACGATTGCAGGCCATACCTTGAATCGCTTCTTTAGCCACTCGCTCTGCTGTAACCCAAACAAAACTGCCACCAACACCATCAATTTTTGTTATGCCCGCAACTTCATTAAAACCTGTTATAGTCGGGCCGGGTGCTAACAAGGTACATGTCACACCAGTACCACTCAGCTCGCTATGTAGCGACTCGGCAAAAGAATTGGCAAAGGCTTTGCTTGCTGCATAAGTGGCATTGGCTGGAGTAGGTTGATGGCCTGATGTAGAACCTACGATCAAAATCGCTCCAGTTCTGCGTTGAATCATTTTAGGTAATACCGCTAAAGTAAGATCATGTACTGCTACCGCATTCACTTCCGTTTCTTCACGCTCACGATCAGCATCCAATTCCTGCAATCGCCCAAAAGTAGCAAAACCAGCGTTATTACATAAAATAGCCACATTCATCTTTTCCAACTCCTGACGGAACTGGGTTCTTGCCTCACGATTAGCAAGGTCACATGGGCGTAAATTTACTTCTACCTGATATTTTTGGTGTAAGTTAGCAGCGAGAACTTCCAGCTTATCGACACGGCGAGCAACAAGAATAAGCGAATAGCCACGTGCCGCGAATTGTTTAGCAAGTTCTTCACCTATACCAGATGAAGCACCTGTAATTACAACAGGTGATTCTTTAAGAGGGCGAGGTAAGCTCATCATAAATACTCAGATCACTAGATTGATTACAGTATCCAAGATGTAAAACTTGAGCGTGAGATGGAATTAAGCCATAATACTAATCATTTTCGGCCAAGACAAAAAATAAAAATGAAAGATCCATATGGGCTATTGAAAGCCAGTATTCCAATTTCTTATGTTCATTTATTATTAGAACTTATGGTCGAAAAGGGATTTTCTGCGTCTGAAATACTTAATAAAAGTAAAATACCCTTAACATTACTTAATCAGTTAGATGCCCGTATTACGCCTTTCCAATGGTCAAAATTAGCATGGACCAGTTTAACTTTAGCTGAGGATTCTGGTTTAGGTTATCAATATGGGTTAAGACTTCGCCTGACTGCCCATGGACCAATGGGATATGCTTTGATGAGCAGTCCTTCTTTACAACATGCCATTGAACTTGCAACACAGTTTTTTAACATGCGATTGAGAGATTATCGAATTGATTTCTATGAAGAAGGAAATTTATCTGTAATTGATATTAAAGAAACCCATCCTGTCATCAGTAATCATCCAGAACAAACAAAAATTTTAAGGCGCTTTTTCTATGAATGTTTAATGATCGGAATTATTCAGACAGGTCGTACTTTGATAGACACAGATTTTTCTGCAGTTGAATTAAGAGTTGACTGGCCAGAGCCACACTATCATCAGAAGTTTCAACAGCAACTTCCCATAATTCATTTTGATCAAAATAACAATCAAATCCGTTATAAATCACACCTGCTAAACCAATCCCCCAAAATGGCAGATCCATCTGCTTTTCAACAAGCCTTAGCGCAATGTGAAGCAGAACAAATTCGTTTTTCAGAAACGATTCAAGACATTTGCTTACGCGTGAAAACAGAATTAGTACTAGTACCTCAAAAAGGTTATCCATCTCTTGATAACGTTGCCCATAATTTACATATGTCAAATCGTACTTTAAGAAGACGTCTCAATGAGTTAGGCACTTCCTATCTCATTTTGTTAGATGAAGTTAGATACAAAGAAGCTGAGAGACTTTTATTAAGTAGTGATATGGAAATACAAGAAATTGCGAATTATCTTGGATATCTTCAACCAGCCAACTTTGCCCGTGCTTTTAAAAAATGGAGTGGAATCAGTCCAATTCAATTTCGGAATAAAAAAAATGACATATGATCAAATTGTTTTCATAAAAAAAATAAAAAAGGAGGCAATTCACCTCCTAGTGAAAGAATTAATTCAAAGAATAAACCGACTGCTGCAATCCTTTCTGAATGTCCTGAACATGTGTTAAATCATTAGGTTGCTGACGCTGCTTTGAATTCGCTTCATCCGTATAAAACTCTTCAATAATATCCAAGCCCTCCTCTGCTTCTATCTCAAAATTAGCATTGCCATAACCCTGCCGAGCAACATGATCTAAAGCTTCCTGATAAAAACCTGCTGCTTTGCTTTGTTCATTAATCTGTTTGGCAGAGGTAATCGCTTCTTGTAAATTCACCCCATCTCGTAAAGTCAGATCCACGTAGTAAATTGGCGTGCGGTAACTCTGCGTAGTGCTTTTCCCTCGTAAAGTCAGTTGTAGAGGCAGACACGAAAGCAGGTCACCTGAAGCTGCATGGTAATAACGTAGTCGTGCTGCCAAAGTCCGAATGCTATTAAAGCCTGTAGTTCTAAAGATGAATGTACCCAACTCATCGGATTCATCCAGATTGACGTAAAGCCGCCCATAGGGCTTGCATTGTCCACCTTGAGCCAAAGGACATAAATCAGGTGATGGGCATAAATGTTGTTCTACACCGTTTTGTCCAAGCCGCTGACAGGTTTCACCATTACCTGTACAGATTGGTCGGCCAGTTTGACGGTCAAATAAAGTATATTCAGCACGCAAGTTTAGTTCAGGATCATTAAAGATCATCCGTACCGGAATAGTTCTGAGTTTCTGGTTTTGTGCCTTGGCACGGAGTTGTTCATCCAATGGATGTTTCACCCAGCCCTCCTTGTTCTGGATCTGGCTGGTAATGGTAAACTGATCATCCTTTTCAGGAACACGCTTGCCATTTTTCTCGACGATCTTGCCGATACTGATACGTCCTAATACAGGTGGTGTGATTGCTAAACCTTTAATCATGTTGTTTTCCTCTGCGGTAATTTTTAACGATTGCCCCTTTAATATGTGTAAGAAGCAAACATTTTTTTAAATGCATAAATTCAGCGCAGAACAGTCCATTTAGTCGTCAGTAAGTACTTCACGGTACTTACTGGTGACGGGGGCTGTTTTGCGCTTTTTTGATGAAATGAATTTGAGAAGCAATGTGGAAATTAGGTAGAAACTACTTAGGCTAATTTGGTTGGATTAATCAGCATCTGTATAAATCTGGAATCGACGTGTGCCCTGTTTGTTTTGCGGGAACTGTTGTAAGAACTCTGGATGCTGTTGTAGTAAAGCTTTACTGTCTAAGCTGACCGAATCTTTGGATTTCTTCCACGTGACTGAACCCGCCTTAAATATGGCCCGTTCTGAATCCTGCATCTTGATTTGGATTTGATGCTTCAACTGATCAAAACTGGTTTGGTGTTGTTCCAGCAAATGACGTTGTTGCAGTAGTTGCTCAAAGTCTTGATTGGCTGCCACATCTTCAGATAAATCCGTCGTACTGAGTGGGACATGCGCTGGATATAAAAGCTGTAATGCTTTGGCTGCTGATTCAGATGCATCGACATCAGGCGGTACATCCTTTTCTACACATTCCCAGAAGTAACGTTCTGCGTCGATAATGTATTTGATCACCGTTTCACTGCGCGTCACCTTAAAGATCCGGGTTTCATGTCCACAGATCAGAGCACAGATATGGGCGGCCTGTTTGCCTGTCACTGCCAGTTGATGTTGAACCTGGCATAAAACATAAAGCGGCACACCATCCCGCCATATCTTTGAACCGTATTCACCTACTGTTTTACATTCCAAGATCTGGACTTCTTCATGCCCCACCACGGCATAGTCTAAGTTTGCGAGCATAAAATGCTTGTCTTCATCAGGATGCTGAAGTACGGCATTAACGCGACGAACCTTATGATTGGTATGCATGCTGTAGTATTGCGCCACCAAAGGTTCCAGCTGCTTACCCCAATATAAAGGTGCATAGCCTGTACTTTCATCTTCAATGTTTTGTTGCATGCGTCCAGTCTTAATCATCCATAGTTCTAGCATCGACATATAGGGATTGAGACCACATGCGGTTGCTGCATCACTGCTACCAATGCCCTGTTTTCTGACCTCCAGCCATTGTTGGTAATTCAGTTTTTTGGTGTTGGCAAGACGTTTTGCTGAAGGTAGTTGACTGGTTTTCTTTGGTGCTTTCTTACTTCGTGTGCCCACCTCAACCTTATGTTCAGTTTCAATCTTGATGGGATAAAGCTGTAAAGGTGGGGGATTTAGGGTGTTCTGAATTTGAGTATGACTATTCATAGAGAATATTCCTGTATCGGTAAAATCGTAAAAGCTGAATTTTGGGCATAAAAAAGCCACATCTGAGGATGTGGCGAAAAGGGTATTGCTTTGCTTGCTACGGTTGTTACCGTAGTTTTAGATTAGGACGTTAAGCTTAATTCAAACTGAATGGATATCTTGATTTAAGCCACCATTCTTAAAGCTTGTTCAAGTCCTCGTTGTTTAATGACTGCTCCAGCTCCAAACCATGCTGAATCAAGTCGATGGTCGGTACTCATGGCTCGACGTTCGTGGTCACAGAATTCGGTGATTGAGCACAGTAAACCATACGCCGTATCTTTAGCTGAGCTGAGTTCTGCCCCTCGTCCATGTCCGTTAAACATAGTCATCACTTTCGACATAGCACGTCCATTCGGTTCAGTTTTATTGTCTGCTTTAGATGGACTTATTTGATTCGGCATGGCTGCATTTCGATAAAACTGAATAATGCCTTCATCTTGTTCAGCCATACTGAGGTTGGTATTGTTAAACACTGCATCAAAATAGGCTGCTGCTTCCTGCTGTGTCACCTTGCGCTGACTGAGTTGTTTCATTTCATAGATGTGTTCATCCCATGCACGTACTGAAATACCCAGTTGTTGTTTTACTTTCTCCGCATCAAACTTGGTGCTGTGTGGAACTTTGACCACACCAACATTGCCTTGTTGTCCTTTTAGAGCAATTGCCAAAGTGTTATTACACACCACGCGGATCGAAGTGAATTGTGCTGTGGTTGCCAATGTACCATCACAGGCTGTCGCTAAAAGAATATAGCCATTGCTGACATCCTTACCTTTGAGTGCTGAGGTCTGTCCAGTTTTAGCCAATGCCCAGAATTTCTTACCACCTTTAAGTACACCCGCAGTTTCCAGTTCAAAACCTGATTGCTCGGTCAGGTCTCGATAAAATTCCAGAATCTCCATGGGTTGAACTTCCTGAAAGCGTTGACTGACTACAGATAAGGGTGCATGGGTATCAGAACGATAAAGAACGCGTTGCTCTTCGAAAGGCATGATGATGCTTTGTCCCTTTTCATTCTGTGCCATGTAACTGACATCCGAGGATTCAATCCGCCAATCCATGCCTGCCTGTTGTGCCCACACCTCTAAAGGTTGATTCGGAGTCAGTTGATTGCCCAAGCCATGCCAAGGGGTTTGTCCTGTGAATGCCATTGTTTCAACTAAATGTGCCATAAGAATAATTCCTGTATTGATTTGAAATGGGTAAGGTTGGATTTAAATTTTGCTGAATACTTAATTTCGTAAATTTGGGCTAAAGCTGCGGTCACAGTGATTACAGTAAAACTGCCTGCGATAAGTTGGGGGTAACGGTTGTTGCTGTTCGTCTTCAGTGATCAACATCCAGATGCCACCGATCAGTACCCCAACGATTGCACCTGCAATCGGAGGGATATTCAGGCTTTTGGAAACACTTACACCCAAGGTGGCAAGTGCCATCGGTGACATCACACTGTTGGAAATGGAGTTATTGGTTGAAGTACTGGGTAAATGTTGGGGGGATTGTAGTTGTACCGTCTTTCGGGACTGGCAATAAGGACATGGCAAACTCATTGTGATAAATCCTGTAAATGAATAAAAAAAGCCTGCTGTGGGAGCAGGCAAGTTGTGTGTATTTGAAGCATTGCTCTCATTAAGATGCTATGTGTTTGTATTTTTTTAGAATGCGTTTTTTATCATCAGTTTTAGGCAATTTTTCAATGTTGATTAAACAGATCAATTGACCTGTTTTTTATCAGCGTTTATGATGCAGAGGCTGACCTACATTGTCAGTCGGTTTTGACAGACCGCAGATCCAGCACGATATATGAAAGTAATTTTGTATGTTGTGGGAACCCTCGCGTCCCCCTTTTTCTATGGTAGGGCGAGAGGGGGACGCCTCGTGCGTGCTGGTTCCTTGGATCCCAGTCTGTCAACCCCCTTTCGTTCTGCCACCATAATCAATTGACAGTGATTCGGCAGAACTTCTTGTAATTCCAAGGAGTCAATCATGACGCAATTTACTGTGCTTTATTCCCCTGCACTTTCTCCGCCTCTCAGGCATTTCAAACCGATTCATTTATCGCACGCTTTCGCTGTGTCCTGATTTACTCAAGGCATTAATCAACTACTGAATCCATTTTGGTCAGTGGTGTTTTGTGCTGGGTAAAAATCATGAAATTCATCGCACAGCTTATTTTGGTTGTCATCGTCGTGGTGGCTCTTGGGCCAGGCTTTATTTTATTGCTGGGTTTTTTATGGCTGCTGGTTTATCTGGCAGGTTGGCATAAATAGGCAATCCATAACGATTTAAAAAAACAACAAATCACAATGATTTGGGAAATCTATGAAATATCAAACGTGGTTCGGGGTCATCACTATTGTTCTAAGTAGCAGTGTACTCATTGCCTGTGATAGTAAGGTCAAACGTGACTTTAAAGCAGGCTGTCAGGCAGGTGGACTAGATCATTCAACTTGCTCCTGTATTTACGACAAGATTGAAGCGCACTACTCACATGAGTTTATGGAAAGCATGGCAGATGTCACCGTTCGAGACACCATGCAGCCACCACCAGATTTTAACAAGGTGATGGCGAATGCCGTACAGCAATGCAAGGAATAACTCAGGGGATTAGAAATGAAAAACTATTTAATTATTGGCTACATCGTCATCGCCGTGATTTGCTCGGTCTATTTCAAAAATTGTAGTAGCACTGCCCACATGCCCTATTCCTACAACCTAGGCAAGGCAGCTGTTTGGCCTGTGACCATTTTTAAGAAATAAATAAGGATATGGAGATTTAAGATGAAGAAACTATTTTTAGCTGTAGGGCTGAGTGTGTTGTGTAGTACTGCTTTTGCAAAAGCCAATACCGTCACTGTCACCGTAAAGAAGATTGAAGGATTTAGTGAATCGGGTGATGTATTCACATTTAAAGCAACTAACGGTAAACGCTATATGGTTTATAACGCTGGCGGAGCAAGTCCGATTCAGGGTGAGGAATTTATTTCGAGTTCTTCCAAATCTAAAAAAGTTATTTGCCTACGCTTGAGTGCTGAGCAGACCCAACCGCGCATGGTCGAGTCAGTTCGTCAGGGTAAATGCAAATAGCAACTCAAGTGATCAAAACCATAAAACAAAAACAAGCTATTGGTTGAGCCAAAGGGCTCAACCGATGTAATACGAAGAATTTAAGAATAGGAATTGAACAATGAATCTGATCAAGACATTGATGCTCTCAAGCTTACTGATCGCCAGTCTTAGTGCATGTAGCCCACCTACAGAAACTAAAGCCCAAACTGAAAATGCCCCGTCACAATCAACCGAAGATCCAACAGATGATAAGTTTAAAACAACGATGGTCGATAGCTCAGAATACGACTTAAATGATCCACCCGTTGAACCTGTAGAAGCAGCACCGCAAGAACAGTTTGAGGTACGTGTCCGTAGAGAGGAATCGCAATACTCCATGACAGGCTATACAGATCTGTTGAATATCATCTCCTTAAACGATGCACCAACCACCATCACAGGCGTATTAATCAATCGTGGCAATTGTAGAAGCAAAGGTACTTATGATTACCAAAATATGCGTTATGGCTCTGTAGCAAAGGTGTACTTGGGCTGTTCTGCTGAATATGTCCGTGAAGTAACCATCACCACCAACAGTGGTCTGACCTATACCTATAATTTTTAGGTATTGATACCAAGGATGAAACATACGGCAATTGAAAAACTGACGTACGATTTTGGGGCTAATACACAGCTCCAAATCACGTCATAAGCATATTTAGCATATTGAAAAGATCAGTCCAAGCCTTAGAACCATCTGCAATACAGCAAAATAATATATCGGTTAAAAGCACTCAAAAGCTTCACTGCTCCGTTCTAGTTTTTTCCGTAAATTGTCGGTTGATATTACATATAAATCAGGGATCGCTTTTTTATTAATGCTACCTTTTATTAAATTTTCATGGTGTTTCAAATCATGACGACTCTGAGACCATTTTAATGTTTTTACCATGATTCTTTCTTTTTGTGCCTTACAACGTTGCTGAGTGAAATTATCATCAATGATTCGATCCGAGTTCTTTTCAAAAAGTGAAATTAATTCTTTAAAAAATTGTAATCCACTATATTGATCTTCTCGCTGATCAGACCACTTCAGATATAAGATCTCAACCACTGCAATATTCAAATCCTCTGGGTCAGATGACTTTAAGGTTTGGTGGTACATGTTTTGAAATTGACGTTGAAACTGACTAATTTCAATAGCCCTTTTTTGTAGGCTAAAATGATTTTCGCTATATTTCGCAAAGTAGTGGCTCAATCCATGTAAATACTCATTAATCACCTGTTCAATTGGAACTTCACTCCATATGGGTAAATCTAAGCTTAAACATAGACTTCCGCTATGCTGGTTCTCAATGTCATCAGAATTCGGTGATAAATTGAGACGTTGACGATGTAACCGCGGCAGTAGATTAAAAGGTTCGAGATGGCTTGGAAAGTCACGTAATTGTTTCAGTAATAGACTTTGCATCTCCTCAAAATGTCGATCTGTCCTTTTTTCTTGAATCAGCAATTGATAATAGTCCCACCAGTCTAGAAAAAAGCATTCAAAATCTGGAGTACACATGAAATTATGAAGATCAAATTGTTGTATAAAATCAATAAACTTCTGCTTTAATGAGATGTTTTTATTCAACTTCTCATAGAAAGAATCGACAATTTCCTTAATTCTGGTTTCAGCTTTATCTGAATCCATTTCTGTCCATCCAATATTGATGTATAAATCATGCCGACCATATTGAATGGTATGATAAATTTTTTGAATCAGTTCAGCATGTTCAAGCGCAAGTACACCATCATCATCTGATCCACCCCAAAGATACAGTTGAGCAGTTTCACTAAATAAATTCTTATCTAAACATGGCTCTACCCTCTTGTTATGGAAATCCTTCAACCATAAATAAAACTCACGCCATTCTGTACTCCTTTGAGTCAGTATGATCTGCTTCAACACTTTCAATTTTTTTTCTAGCTGATGAATAATTGATTTTCTAAATATTTCTTCTGACTGGACTTTTTCTCTTACAACAGTCTTGGTAAGGGTCTTTTCTACATCTTCTTCAAATCGCTTTATTTTTTTAAAATTCTGTTTTTTAGATAGCTTCCGATAAATTGGATCATTCAGTAATTTCTCATTTTTAAATTCAGATAGCTGTATATCAGTCAAGTAAATTATTTTCTTTTTAATCATTTTTCAGTTCACTTTTCCATTTTAGGACCCAAATATCGGTCTGTTTGTCCTAGCCAATATAAATGAAAATAAATTTGTTCAATAGGCAAAAATGAGCAAATAAAATGAATCCAATACAATCCAATGATGTGAAAATCCTGCGATTACCTGCCGTCATCGAAACTTGCGGATTATCGCGTAGCACGATTTACGAAATGCTTAATCCTAAATCGAGGCGATACAACCCAGACTTCCCTAAGCCGATCAAACTGTCATCATCTTCAGTAGGTTGGTTTCAACACGAGCTTAATGATTGGCTTTTATCGAAAAAAGTATAAGCCATCAGGTGCTTATCTTTTCAATCACGCAGAAACATTAATTTACCGATATTAAGGATGGGGCTTGATTTCAAGTCCCCTGATACACCGCTATTGTCTCTGATCTTTACTGCTGGACTCTATATGATTAGATATACCTAATATATTCAATATATTAGATTAATTAATCATATCTACATTCTACACATAGTATAGGTCAGATCTAGACAATTGTATTTTTTTACTAATTGGAGCTATATCTATGGGACAAGAATACCCAGATGTAAAAACAATTGAATTAAAGCCTACCACATTAGAAATGGCACTTCGACTTGAACCTCATGCTTTGATTGTAGGATCAGATTTAGATGAGTTAGAAGAATCATCATCTGATGAGGAAACTGAAGAGTCTTTATCAGGAAAGGTAGATGAAGTTAGTATCAATGTTGAGCAAGACAACGCCTACTCAACTAATGCAGATAAAAACACTGAATTACGAAACTTACTGACAACCAACCTACTCTTTAAACAACAGTTAGACCCACATATTGTTGCATGTATATATGCCATTCTCATATGCAATGAAATTAAGAAACAACGAGCAACTTATCTTTATCGTTGGATTCAGTCGAAGCCAGATGATTTGGTTCCAGATCACTGGGAATTGATTTATCCCGAACTATCGGAATTAATTCGAAGTTTTTTATTAGCGACAAAAAAATTAAAGACACCAATGCGTTTAAAGTGTGAAGAATTTGATCTAGTTACAGCAATTTTTAACCAAGTACTACCCAATGATCAGTATTGCCTATTCGATTCAATTAAGTATCCAAATGATCAACTTAGTGTATTAGATTCAAATGGAATAGTTATAAATCGAAAAGATTCTATAGCCCAGTATAGCAATCAAATCATCAAAGGAATTTTCGAAGGCTTAAAGGCTCCAATATTTGTACAACGTATTAATGATCGTCGAAAGGTAGCAAGGAGACGTGAAAGAAATGTACTTCGATATATCAATAAACTCCGTAAACATTACTCACGTTTAATCGGTGTGCGTGTTGACTTGTATCTAACCGATGACAAGAAACACTTTACACCTAAAGAAATTGTGAGTCATTTCCACACGTTGATGCAGAAGCTGCGCCGTAGAGAGTCTATACATTTAGCGGGCTATGTCACGAAGCTGGAATATGGCGTAGATCAGGCATTACATTTTCATACTTTCTTTTTTTTTAAAGGTAGTCATCACCGTGAAGATATTAGCTTAGGCCGTATGATTGGTGAGATGTGGGATCAACAGATTGATGGTCAACATTGCTATTTTAACTGTAATACCAGCAAGAATCGTAAGAAGTACAAATACGATGCCTTGGGTGTGATCAACCGTGACGATCAAACCAAGTACGACAATATCGGTAAAGTTATTCATTACTTTGCCAAATTTGAACAGTACGTCTTACATAGTAACTTAGAACGCGTCAAGACTCTAAATACAGGCATTTTGCCTCATCACCGTAAAGAAATGGGTCGGCCAAACCTAACTCAACATTATTAATCCATTTAACCAAATTACAGAGACTTTGAACATGAACCAAGTTTTTATACCAAATACGCAGCAACAATTTTTTAATGTAGCTCAAACACCACCACATGTTTATCCGAATGGAAATAACGGCTTGCTTACTAATGGCACAATGGTCAGACCTACTTATGGAGATCCAATGTTTAATCAAATCGCATTCGGTTTGATAAATGGTTCGAAACTGCTAGAACAGGATAAACTTAAGATGTTTCCTAAAGCTACAGCAACTGTACCTTATCCACCGATGAATCCATTGTGTTATTTTGCTCTCCAGCAAATGTCATTATTTTCTCATTTTGTAGATCTTTTTAATGGCTTTGAAGCAAATCCTTATCTGAATGTGTTCCAGAAATTTGCTGTTGAAAATTTACAAATCATGAGATCCCCTCAGCAAATTCCTAATCATATGTGGGAAAATTTATTTTGTCGTTTGCGCGCAGAACTTTATATAGCTAAAGCGAATCTTCAGACAAGAAAGTACGAAGCACAGATTCAAAAACTTCGCAATGAACAAAAAACCGTATTCCGACGTGTGATGCAAACGCAAGAACAAGCCAATTGTATTTTCCTAGAACTACCTTTAATTACTCAAACTGATCCACCTCATTATCAGACTCAGGAAGATGCAGAGAAAGTATCTTTAAAAGTGTTAAAGCAATATTTTCAATGGCTACATAAAGCTGGGCAACTCACAGAGAAACTCTATGATATTCAATGGCGGATCGTTAAAGGGCTTGATCAGAAGCTAACAGCACAAGCATTTATTTACATCCTAGGTGATAAAGTGGATTATTTACCTCTGCTCCAAGAACAATGGGAATTTGTATGTGGGGATTACCAGCTTCAAGGTATTTTTCCAGATCCTAAGCATACCCATTGCTATGATGGACAAGGTTTAGTTCAAAAAGTATGGTTACAACTTATCGAACGAGTCCATGAACCACTTAGTTTTTATCGCTATAAAGGCAATGGAATTACTTATGCATGGAAAGAATATACGGGGAATGTATAGTAAATAAAGTCATAAACTGATAAAAAATAGCCTCAAGTTAAGGCTATTTTTTATTTTTCCTTATTTGTACTTTGATGCAATAATATATGTCCTTACTTAATCTTGTAACAATACATCAAAATCAGTTAATTGATTGTTATGCCATAAAGAAGGCTCAATATTTACCTAACTATAATTTAAACAATCCACGAATTCTCTGATCATTAAATACCAAGTATATGTATTGCATTAATAAAATTTGAACACTCATATACGTTCTAATTC
>NZ_LZPJ01000041.1:0-4122 GCF_001729365.1 Acinetobacter sp. YK3 | reverse complement strand
CCGCCTTCACCACCAATACCGCCAGTGACGCCTCCAATAACCCCAGTCACTGTACCGAGTAGGCCTGTACCGCCTTCGCCATCACCCGCCACAATATGAATAATGTTGGTCACTGGGCTTAGTGGATTAAATTCACCTTCACCATTTAAACCGCTGAGGTCGAGTACCGAGATGGCATTGCCTGAGAAGTTAATTGGAATCGTAATCGGTGTCACGATACTGGTGTCATCACCAATACCATTGCCAATACCGTAATTATGCTCACCATTGCCTGCGCCAATACCACCGAGCAAGCCGCCTGAGCCATTACCACTACCGCCGTTGCCTGTACCATTCCCATTGTTGGTGCTGTCATTGTCCTGAACATAGTTGTTGGTTGTGGTCGATGAATTATTGTGAGAGTTGGCAGTTGCGCTACCAAATAAAGAGATTGCATTACCTGAAAGGTTAATTGGAATGGCAATCGGGGCGACGATGCTGGCATTGTCTGCAATACCATTACCGATACCATAGTTATGTTCACCATTACCTGCTGCAAAACCGTTGAGTAAACCACCCAAACCAAGCAAGCCGCCTGAACCGCCACCTACGCCATTGCCGCCACTATTACTATTATTGGTGGAGTCATTGTCCTGAACATAGTTATTGGTTGTGGTTGATGAATTATTGGTTGAGTTGGCTGTTGCGTTACCAAAGATCGAGAAAGCATTACCCGATGCATTGATTGGGGTCGTAATCGGGATCACCACACTGGCATCATCGGCAATACCATTGCCAATACCGTAGTTGTGTTCGCCATTACCTGCGGCAACACCATTTAATAGTCCGCCTCCTGTGCCATTGCCTGAACCGCTGCCAGTACCGTTACCGCCGCTATTACTATTATTGGTTGTATCGTTATCCTGGAAGTAATTATTGGTTGTGGTCGAAGAATTATTCACTGAGTTTGAAGTGGCATTGCCAAAGAGAGAGAAAGCATTACCCGATGCGTTAATTGGTGTGGTAATAGGAGCAACCACACTGGCATCATCAGCAATACCATTACCAATACCGTAGTTGTGCTCGCCGTTGCCTGCACCGACACCATTTAATAAGCCACCACCAACACCATTACCTGCCGTACCGCCAACACCGCTACTGCTGTTGCCGTTATTAATGCTGTCATTGTCCTGGAAGTAGTTTGTGGTTTTGGTTGAGGAGTCGTTGACTGAGTTTGAGGTGGCATTGCCAAAGAGGGAGAAGGCATTCCCCGAACCGCTGATTGGCGTTGTGATGGGTGCAACGACACTAGAATCATTGCCGATACCATTGCCAATACCAAAGTTATGGTCGCCATTCCCCGATGCAGGGCCATTACCCCAACCACCAACGCCATTGCCAGCCGAGCCATCAGTCAGGCCAGTGCCGCTGTTGCTATTGTCGGTGGTGTCGTTGTCTTCATAATGATTGACGGTTGTGGTCGATGAGTTATTGACTGAGCTTGTGGTCGAGTCTCCAAAGACAGAGAACGAATTACCCAAGCCGCTGAGTGGGGTGGTGATTGGCATAACCACACCAACGTCATCACCATTACCGTTGCCAATACCGTAATTATGTTCGCCATTGCCTGCACCGACACCATTGAGTAGACCACCGATACCATTGCCAGACCCACTACCTACACCTGTGCCGCCGCTATTACTATTGTCTGTCGTGTCATTGTCACGAACAATATTGGTGGTGGTGGTCGAAGCATTGTTATGAGATGAGTTATTGGCATCACCAAAGAATGAGAACTCATTGCCTAGGCCATTGATTGGCGTCGTGATGGGTGTGGTGATACCTACATCGTCACCATTGCCATTACCGATACCATAGTTTTGCTCACCATTGCCTGCACCAATACCGCTCAGTAGGCCCCCGATTCCATTGCCAGCAGCGCCTGCGCCACTATTGCTATGGTCGATATGATCATTGTCTTCTACGATGTTGGTGGTATTGGTTGATCCATTGTTGACCGAGGTATTGCCTGTATGAGCTGGATCATTGCTTCCGAACCATGAAACATTATTCCCCATGGCATTGATTGGACCCACAACTGGAGAAGTCCAGTCAGCGTCATCACCGTTACCATTGCCGATGCCGTAGTTGTGTTCACCATTGCCAGCGCTGATACCATTGAGTAAGCCACCCAGACCATTGCCAGTGCCGCCTGTACCTGTTCCACTATTGCTATTATCAGTGCTGTCATTGTCCTGAACATGGTTCAGTGTGGTGGTCGGTGCTGAATTGGTAGATGAGTTATTGCCACCACTGCCAACAGAGTTGCCGAGTACATTCAATGGTGTAGTCCAAGGCACAGTAATATCGACATCATCTCCATTGCCATTCCCGATGCCATAGTTTTGTTCGCCATTGCCTGCGGCAGGACCATTGCCCCAACCACCCACACCATTACCCACGCCACCTAGGCCTGTTCCACTATTGCTGTTATCGGTTGTGTCATTGTCCTGAATAATGTTGGACGTGGTGGTTGGTGCGGTATTGGTCGAGTTCACATCGCCATCGCCTAAACCTGCAAATGAGTTGCCGAGTACATGCACTGGCGTAGTCCACGGTACGGTTACGCTGGCATCGTCACCGTTGCCATTGCCAATTCCGTAATTATGTTCATCATTGCCTGCACTAATGCCGTTGAGTAAGCCACCTAAGCCATTACCTGAGCCTCCGACACCTGTACCTTGATTGCTGTTATCAGTTGTATCGTTGTCTTGAATCACATTAGAAGCTGAAGTTGGTGCTGTATTGACGGAGTTCACATCACCGCCACCAAGACCTGCAACTGAATTGCCGAGTACCTGAAATGGTGCTGTGACGGGTGTTGTGATACTGGCATCATCACCGTTACCATTGCCAATGCCATAGTTCTGTTCGCCATTTCCAGCACCGACACCATTTAACCAGCCACCACCACTGCCGTTGCCCGCAGCACCCGTACCTGTATTGCTGTTATTGATGGTGTCATTATCTTGAATGTGGGTAGAGGAGGAGGTCGGTGCGGTATTTATAGAATTCACATCACCACCACCCAAGCCAGCAATCGAATTACCTACCGCTTGAACAGGTGTCGTCCATGGAATCGTGACCGTGGCATCATCACCGTTTCCATTACCAATGCCATAATTGTGTTCGCCATTTCCTGCTGCCACACCATTCAGTAAGCCCCCACCATTGCCGTTCCCAGCACCAGTGCCATTATTGCTATTATTGGTGGTGTCATTGTCTTCAATGAGTGTAGTTGAGCTGGTTGGTGTTGTATTAACTGACTCCAGATCGCCATTACCAAGCGCTGCAACAGAATTACCTAATGCTTCGAATGGCACTGTAACAGGTGTCGTAAGATTGGCATCATCTCCGTTGCCATTCCCAACGCCATAATTATGGTCGCCGTTTCCAGAAGCGATACCACTTAACAAACCGCCATTGCTGCCATTCCCGGCACCTGCGCCAGTATTGCTATTATTGATAATGTCATTGTCTTGGACGTGAGTCGAAGATGTTGTCGTCGCCGTATTTACAGATGACGTACCTCCAAGCCAAGGGAATGAGTTGCCTAATGAATGAAAAGCTGTCGTAAAAGGGAAAGGAAAATTAAGATCTTGGGCGTTACCAACCCCAACACCGTAATTTTGATGACCATTGCCTGTGATAACACCGCCTAATAAACCATCACCTGAACCATTACTATTATTGGTGATGGTGGTATCTTCGACCTGAACATGATTTGTTGTCGATACAGTGTTAACAGGAACTGGCGCCGTTGCTTGGCTATTACTACTCGAAATCGAGAGAATACCCGTAATTGGTGATAAAATATTTTTAAATAACATGTCGATATACCTATAATTATTAAAGTTTTGTTTTATTTAGCTTAATAATTATGTGACTCCTGTCTCATAATATACTGATTAGTATTGGTTGATTAACGCTTTAATGTCAATATTGCAGTATGTATCATATTTTTAATGGATTATAAAATTGATATAAAACAAAGAATTGGAATCTGATTTTAAAGTCTGGATTTTAACTGTTATTAATATTATGAAATTATAGATTATTTATAAAAATTACAGAGTCATTTAT
>NZ_LZPJ01000040.1:0-17391 GCF_001729365.1 Acinetobacter sp. YK3 | reverse complement strand
AAAGGTATGAGTATTATTGATAAATTGGGTATCGAGAAAGTTGTTGCTGAGCTCCGTGCTCAAGGGCAAAAGATCTAAGGAGTCTGAACAATGCGTGATAAGATTCGCCTCGTTTCTACAGCTGGTACAGGTTATTTCTATACCACTACTAAGAACAAACGTACTATGCCGGAAAAAATGGAAATCAAAAAATTTGATCCAAAAATCCGTCAACACGTAATTTTCAAAGAAGCTAAAATTAAATAATTTTAGTTCTTTAAAAAAACGACTTCTTTTGAAGTCGTTTTTTTTGCCCAAAAAAAGCGGTATAAATAGAAAAAGAAATGAATAAATCACTTACATAATTTTTTTTGATAATTAAAAAAATTATCATCAACAAATTCGATTTTAGTTGTTACAATTTATGCGCTGTTTTCTTGGCATGTTTTATGCTCATTTATTTCTACCTTAACCGCAACGATTAAGGAGCTCCGATGCCACATGATGTTGATTTAATTATATTACTTGCTGTTGGTTTTGGTATGGCCCTTATTTTTGGCTATATCGCAGCACGTCTACGCCTCCCTCCTCTAATTGGTTATCTCGTTGCCGGCATTATCATTAGTCCCAATACGCCCGGTGTCGTCGGTGATATCCAGCTTGCGAATCAATTGGCCGAACTTGGCGTCATGTTCCTCATGTTCGGCGTTGGGATGCATTTCTCCCTCAAAGATTTACTCCAAGTTCGACGCATCGCCTTACCCGGTGCGATTTTACAGATTGCCGTGGCAACTTTACTGGGTGTTGGCGTCTCTATGTATTGGGGCTGGAGCTTTGGTTCTGCATTAATCTTCGGTTTAAGTTTATCGTGTGCCAGTACCGTTGTATTACTCAAAGCATTAGGCGATCGAGGTCTATTGGACTCGGTTAACGGAAAAATTGCGGTCGGCTGGCTCTTGGTCGAAGACCTTGTAATGGTGTTAGCGCTGGTACTTCTCCCTGCAACGGCAGTATTACTTGGTGGACAGGCACTCCCGGGAACAGATTCATCACAAAGTATTTGGATCACTATTGGGATCACCCTGCTTAAAGTGACGGGCTTTATTGCCTTCATGCTGATTATTGGTAAACGTCTCGTCCCGATGATCATGCAATTTGTGGCACGTCTGGGTTCCCGTGAGCTATTTACTCTGACTGTAGTTGCGGCTGCGGTATCAATTGCTTATGGTTCGTATGCGGTATTTGGCGTATCAATGGCACTTGGCGCCTTCTTTGCGGGGATGGTCGTTAAAGAGTCTGACTTTAGTCACCGTGCCGAAGAAGAGACCCTACCATTACGTGAAATCTTCTCGATTTTATTCTTCGTTTCAGTCGGTATGCTGTTCGATCCAAGTATCTTGGTCGAAGCACCATTAAAGATTTTAGCGGTTGTTGCCATCATTATGGTGGGTAAGACCTTGGCTGCAATGGCTCTGGTACTTTTCTTCCGCTATCCGATTAATACCGCTTTAACAGTAGGTGCAAGTTTGGCCCAGATTGGGGAGTTCTCTTTCATTCTGGCAACACTGGGCTTATCACTCGGTTTACTGACACCTGATGCGCAAAACCTGATTCTTGCGGGTGCGTTATTCTCGATTACTCTGAACTCATTTGTGTTCTCTGCAATTGAACCTGTGCAACGCTGGATTCGTGAGCGCTCGCATTTGGCTCGTTTACTGGAACGTAGTGGTGACCCACTGGCAATGCTCCCAGATGAGGTAGATCAGGCCTACCTGCGCGATCAGGTGGTGATTATCGGCTATGGTGGCGTGGGTCGTCGTATTAGTGAAAATCTGATGCAGCAAAACATCAAAGTGGTGATCGCAGAAGAAAATCGGGAAATTGTTGAAAAATTACGTACTCAAGGCATTGCTGCGGTGAGTGGTGAAGCGACTGAACCGAATGTCTTGATTCAGGCACATATCCAACATGCCCGTCTGCTGGTGATTTCACCGATGGATATTTTAGATATTCATCGTATCGTGGATATTTCCAAACAGCTCAACCCGGAAATTCAGGTCTTGATTTGTGCAGAAAGCAAAGAAGAAGCTGTAATTATCCGTGAGGAAAACATCGGTGAAGTGTTCTATGCGAAAGAAGAAATGGCGAAGAATATGAGTCACCATATTCTGAATCAAATCGAACTTGCCCATCAGTCCGAAGCACATTAAGAAATTTCTCAAAACGAAAAAGCGTACTCAAGGTACGCTTTTTTATCTTTCAGGATTAGCTAAAATGTGAAGGTTGCTCGTCCAGCACTTCTGCTTGCCACTGATTCATCTGTTTTTCCAGCAATCCAAACAAAGCCGCTTGAATCATATGCTGTGCGACGGTTGGCGTCTGGTCTCCGAGAATGGCTTTCACCTCGTCACTAAACTGAATCTTGACCAAAGGCTCATTTTCAGAACCCGCATTGCGCAAAGCAAGCTCACCACCTTCGAGTTGAACCAATTCAAGAATTGCTTCCTGATTACCAAATAATTCTTTTAACTGTTGCATTGACATAAATTTTCTCCATGTTTCAACATGGTGGCAAAGTATTTGGCACTTTGCGCTCTCACGTCTTATTTATATAAGTGCTGATGCGGTAGATTTCAAGTCGCCTTAAAGTTTCGACTTAGAACTCCACCATTTCGTTACGAAAGCCATCAATTAAGTGACTTAATTCACGATGCCATTCACGTAAGATTTTGGCATCAGGCAACCATGCCTGCGGACTTTGGGTCACCTTAATAATCAGATTAGAAGACGTTTCATTTTCTGGCTCTGGCGCAGAGGGCTCAGGCGCATACTGACACATCCGATATGCACGCTTCAATTCAGCGACAAAACCATCTTTCGCCAGTTGTTGTAATACCAGAATTTCTGGAGAGACCTGCCCTTTATCTGCCATATGTTCTTCAATCGACTTAAAGGTCGGTTGCAAATCATTGAGACGATAATAACGTACCAGTTCCTGCAAAAACGCTAATATTGCGCCATGTAAATGAAAAACGGCGGC
The DNA here is from genome assembly GCF_001729365.1 of Acinetobacter sp. YK3. Classification (NCBI taxonomy): domain Bacteria; kingdom Pseudomonadati; phylum Pseudomonadota; class Gammaproteobacteria; order Moraxellales; family Moraxellaceae; genus Acinetobacter; species Acinetobacter sp. YK3. The sequence goes on along the minus strand of NZ_LZPJ01000040.1, from coordinate 14,372 downwards.
TTCACGATAGGCCTGCGCCTGCTGAATATGTTCTGTTTGCTCAGCTTGTTGACATGCGAGACGAGCGAAATACAGTTTCTGATTGGTACGATCTGCATGATAACGAGCAACACGGGACATAATATTTTCCTTAAAAACCCTTTCTCTTGGATAGCTTAAGATTAAATGCTTTAATGATAAAATCAATATCCTTTTGAGCCTGTCCATGCGTCATATCAAACAAGCCATCCTGAGCTTAATATGCTGTATGGCAATTTCAACAACTTATAGCTGTGAACCCACAGGCTTAGACTGGGAAAAACTTTATACGGATTATGATATCAACAGCGATCAAATGATTGATATAAAAGAATGGACAAAACTGATTGAGCTTAGAGGACAGTCCGTTTCATGGCAGAAACAATTCTTCTCGCTAGACCATAAACGAATAAAAATTTTTAAATCACTCGATCAAAATAATAATGGCCTGATTGATCAGCAAGAAATCACCAACATTTACCACTACTTTATCAATCCCTGCCAAAATAAATAATTTTCGGGCAATCAGTTTGATATCAATCCATCGAGTTCAAGCATATACAGTTTTCGCTGGGCCAAACAGGAAATAGCTTGAGAAAAGGGACGAACGTTGCTTATTGTCCAAGCAAAATATCCTTCTGCCCAATACGATGCACAAGCTGCATCCATTTCATCTGCTTGCCAGACATGTATCGACTCAATATCCACCAAGGCCAAAGCTCGGCCAATCTCTTGCTCTCCTTCGTTCCGAAGAAAATGCTGATTTTCGACAATAACAAGATTTTTAAGCGGAATAGTTTGAGGTTGCCATGAGCGAATCTCCAAGGTTTTCTGGCCTTGAACAATCCGCTCAGCACTAGGCGCAACAACCGATAAAGCGGTATATTGCTTTAACATACTGAATTAAGCTTGATCTTCCGCAATTTTCACACGGATGCCATAGTTTTTTACTTTCAAGGTATTTAAACCTTTCACTGCTTTGACCGCTTCACGTGGATTCGGCATTTCAACAAAACCAAAACCTTTTGATTTTCCTGTTTCAGCATCTTTAACCACCACACAAGAATCGACTTTGCCATAGGCTTTAAACAAGTCGAGCACTTCTGCATCGGTCACGCTACGATCTAAATTACGAACTAAAATTTTCATGCTAAAACCTAAAACATGATTCACTCTCAAATCGGTGAATCAAAAATAAATTGAATCTGGGTAGTTTAATCGAAATCGATCCCAAAACCTAAATTGATTGCAGCCGAACGCGGGCGACTGGCTTGCCCATAAGCACGGGGAATATCACGATGGATCTGCGTCTCAACTAAATGTTGAGGTAAATCATTCAGAAAATAACTTTCTATTTTGCGCCCTAACTCATCATATTGATCATGTGCCCACAAATTTAAATTCTGTTTCGTCAGAATTAATTCATTTTCAGCACGCGTCAAGGCAACATACAGTACACGGCGCTCCTCCTCCACATCATCAAAATCACCCTGTGCGCGTGCATGCGGATATTGAGTTGGAGAGACATGGGGTACATAACAGACTTTTTGTTCGGCACCTTTAGCCGAATGGATGGTAATCAACGTCACCAAATCCTGATCTGGGGTTTTATCAATTTCTGAGACGGAGATTGGATCGAGTACATACTCCTCCAGAAATTCTCCAAGTGAACTGTGCTTACGCGCCAGTTGCTTAACCAAATCAAAATCTTTGATACGGCGTGTCCAGTCTTTGGTTTTATAATTATTTTCCAACTGTTCATTCAATGCATCTAGCGCCAGCCCAATGCAGGCTTCGACATGTTGCTGCAACACATCCAGTTGCATCAAGATCAGAATGGCCTGTTGCGGTACTTTGCCATGACGCTCTAAACGCTGGCAACGTGCCTCAATATCGGGCAGTTGAATTAGTTCCTGAGCCAATTTACTGGCACCGACATCACCCACTCCATCCCAGAGCGTCAGAAAACGCATCCATGCCAGATCATCCTGCGGATTGACACTGACACGAAGCAGACTCAATACATCTTTAACATGTGCCGATTCCAGCAATTTCACCCCACCAATAAAGCGGTATGGAATATTGGCTGCAATCAAGGCACCTTCTAGATAACGTCCACTAAAACCTGAACGTAACAGCACCATATGCTCTGCCCATGCAGCACCCTGCATATGACGTCGGTTTAAATCCTGAATAATCCAGTTTGCTTCTTCAAACTCATTGCTCAAGATATGCAACTGAGGCTTTAAGCCCTTACCGCGATATGCTTGCAGATGCTTGTCATACTCAATCGGACTTTGATCCAGCAACCAATTGGATAAATCCAGAATACCTTGCGTGGAACGATAATTCATTTCCAGCGTCAGTACTTGGGCATCAGGTACACGTTCCTTAAAATGATGGATATTTTCAAAATCGGCCCCGCGGAAGCCATAAATCGATTGTGCATCATCACCGACACAAAACAGTTTCACCTTGCCGACCAAAGGTTGCAGCAAAGCCCATTGCAAAGGATTGGTGTCCTGCATTTCATCGACCAGTAATGCTGAACAGAAGCCTGTGACCCATTTCACCAACTCAGGTGAATTTTGCAAATGCACTGCGACAATCGACAAGATGTCATCATAATCAAGAAAATTGCGCTCTTGCTTACGTTGCTCATACGCTTTCATCAGTTCCGCAATTTGCGCCTTGTACTCAACCGCTTGCGGCAACTGCTCCAACAAAGCATCTGAAAGTTTGGTCTTGGTATTACGAGCATAAGAATACAGATCACATAACTCAGCCGCTTTAGGCAACACGTTGCCCTTATCTTTTCCGCGTAATAAACGGAACATCAGCAATTGATCATCACGATCAATAATACTGAACTGGGTCAGACCAAAAGCGCGTGGATTACGACGTAACAAGTACATGCAAAAAGTGTGGAAGGTGGATGCACGCAAACCTTTGGCTTGGGCACCCATATGCTGCTCGACACGGGTGACAATTTCACTTGCTGCCCGACGGGTAAAGGTCAGAATCTGGATCTGCTGTGCAGGCAAACCTTGATCAATTAAATATGCCGATCTCGCCACAATTGTTTTGGTTTTACCACATCCCGCTCCTGCCAGGACCAGACAATTTTGCGCAGTCGTGGTGGCAGCTTGTTTCTGTTGTGGATTTAGTTCATCAATTAGCTTGGCAAGCGTCATACAATCGGTCAATTAAAAACGAATCGATATTTTAACAGACTAAACCCATGCAAATGTTTCTTGCTACAAAACAAAAAGAGCATGCGATATGCATGCTCCAAAATTTTAAATAATGACTTATACGCTGGTCGAGCTATGCGGCAATTGCTTAATCGCTCCCGCAAAAGTCAGATAGTTGATGCCTTGAAATAAAATATCAATCGCAAGGAACATTCCCAGCACCCAGAACGGAGAATCAGGCGATGAGAGAATCAGAATCCCGGTGAGTAACGTTAATATGCCTGAAAACAACACCCAGCCCCAACCAGAAACGGGTCTCAGGATAAATGCATTCACCGTGCGGATAATCCCTGCAATAATGAGGGCAATCGCCAGAAAACTGGTTAATACCACCGCAGTAATCACAGGTGTCGTAAATGCAAAATAACCTGCCACCAGATATAGCACGCCAAATAATGCCCACAACCAGCGCGTGCCGCCTTTAAAAACGGTAAATGCGGCAATAAAATGCAAAATGCCGCCCAGCATCATCAATACGCCAAATAGAAGTACGGCAGACAAGGTGGCGAATGGTAACGCAGCTAAAAGAACCAAGCCAAAAATAACCAATAAAACGCCCAATAACAGATACCATTTACGATCAGCGTGTAGCTGATTGCGAATCAGGTCGTTACCCACTGTTTTCATCATTATTTACTCTTTTATCATCAATGTTATAAGCCTATATTGGGCCTGTTCAGCACTAAATTCTGTATAAGGCATGTTGAAAATTAATGACGGAATGTCAGAAAACTTGTGTTTTATTTCATATTTTTGAGCGTTCTGTTTAATGCTATGGATAAATCTGAACTTATCCACAATTTACTTCACCCAACCCACTTCCTTGGCCGTTAAAATGCTGATCACCGTTTCATTCAGGTCATTTGGCATTTTACTTTTGTGTTCAGACAGTGGGATTCTTCCTCCCATAATTTCTGCTTCAGTCTGAGGATACAAAGGTTGCCGATCTGCTTGGGCATAACCGATGGGGAAAATAGGCTCACCATTACTCAAATTATATTTGTCTGTCGCGCCAAACCCGTGTAGTAACTCATGCACCAACACGACATTATTCTGTGCGGCCTGTTTGGATGAGGCAAATAAGTTCACCGAGCCAATCCGCCCACGTTCCAGCGCAGTCGAATGCTTCAGTTCCCGACTCTGCTTAGGATCGTAAAAATTCAGATATAAGGTCAAACTCGGAGAGCCATCCACAGACTGATGCTGTTTCCATGCATAGAATCTAAACTTTAGGCTCCACAAGATATTGTTCAAGATACTCGGCTGTTCAGACATCTTTGGTGGTATTTGCTGTAACTCACGTCCAATCTGAATCATAAAATAGCTACTTTGCCCGCGATACTGCTGGCTATTTTTCTCTAAATATTGTTTTACCTCAGAAAAATCATCTTGCTGTAATTGTTGAATATAATGCTGTGTGGTTGCTAAACCATCAGCATTAATCGGATGCAATAAAATATGAATCGGTTGATTCCAATCCTGATTTTGATCACGATAGGCATTTACGGCGACCACCAGCAAGACGACCAGCAAAATCGCAACCCGAATATTTTTCCACATATAATTTCCCCAATAAAAATATATTTCTTGTTTTTGTTAATGCTATAAAAAATGCTAGCAAGTGCTAGCATTTTCTTAAATCTGAATGTTTAAGCTTCAACCCATTTTCCGTCTTGGAAAACTAGACTCCACTTGGTTTGTTTGCCTTCTGCCGTTTCAGAACCTACGTATTGTGACTGGTTCTTACGACTAAATTTCACCACGGTTGGATTACCTTCAGGATCAACATCTGGCGCTTGCAGCAAGAATTGATATTTCGGATCAAGTTGTTCCGCAACGCTACGTAACTCAGCCACTTTTGGTGCACGTGTTTCACGAATTTTCGGGAATTTACTTGCAGCCAGGAATAAGCCAGCAGCACCGTCACGCAATACAAAGAAATCATCATGCTTGGTTGAACGCAGGTGTTCCATTTTGATCGGATCAACACGCGGTGGCGCAGGCTGACCACTCTTCAAGACCTTACGGGTATTATCACAGCTTGAGCAGGCAAAATATGGACCAAAACGGCCTGTTTTTAACTGCATTTCACCATCACATTTATCACATGGAATGGTTGGGCCATCATAACCCTTGATCTTGAATTCACCTTCTTCGACTTCGTAGCCATCACAATCTGGGTTATTACCACAGACATGCAATTTACGGCCACCATCAACCACATAACTGTCCATTGCAGTACCGCATTTAGGACAACGATGTTTCGACATCAAATCGGCTGTTTCAGCACCATCATCATCAGATAATGCAGCTAAAGACTCAACTGGTGTTAGGTTCAGTGTACCTTTACAACGTTCTTTTGGAGGTAGGTTATAACCTGAACATCCCAAGAATACGCCTGTTGTTCCTGTACGTACCTGCATTGGACGAGCACATTCAGGACAAGGGACATCGGGTACTTCAACAGGCTGGTTACGGCGCATGCCGCTTTCGCCTTGTGCATTGGTCAAACGCTTTTTAAAGTCGCCATAGAATGTATCCAGCAACTCTTTCCAATTACGCTCACCTGTCGCAACACGGTCTAACTGACCTTCTAAATCTGCGGTGAAAGCATAATTCATCAGATTATTAAAACTCTCATCCAGACGATCTGTAACGATCTCGCCCATCTTCTCGGCAAAGAGACGACGGTTTTCCAGTTTCACATAACCACGTTCTTGAATCGTTGAGATAATTGCAGCATAGGTTGATGGACGACCAATCCCTTTTTTCTCAAGTTCTTTTACGAGAGATGCTTCAGTAAAACGTGCAGGTGGTTTGGTAAAGTGCTGGCTTGGATCAAGCTTTTCTAACTTGAGGACTTCACCTACTTTTACGGCTGGCAGTAACACATCATCATCTGATTTGTTGGCACCACGAACACGGGTAAAACCATCAAAGACTAAAGTACGGCCTTTTGCCTTTAACTCAACATTTGCCGCTTCAACCGTCAAAGTCGAAGATAAATATTCTGCTGGTGTCATTTGACAAGCGACAAATTGACGCCAGATCAAATCATATAAACGCTGAGCATCACGCTCAACACCTGCAAGTTTGTCACCCGTCAATCCTACATCTGATGGACGAATCGCTTCATGGGCTTCTTGCGCGCCTGCTTTATTGCCATAACGGTTTGGCTTGGCAGGAACATATTTTTCACCAAAATTTTGTTGAATATGATTACGTACCATATTCACCGCGTCATCACTCAAGAAGGTTGAGTCCGTACGCATATAGGTAATAAAACCACCTTCATACAAACGCTGCGCCAGCATCATGGTTTTCTTCACAGAGAAACCTAAACGGGTACTTGCTGCTTGCTGAAGAGTCGACGTGATATACGGTGCACTTGGATTAACCTTAGTCGGCTTATCTTCACGTAATGCAACTTTATATTCAGCATCTTTTAATACGCTTAATAGCGCATCGGTTTCTGCTTTATTTTTGAGTTTAAGCGTCTTACCGGCTTGTTTAACCGCTTCAAGACGAATGTCGTCTTTCTTCGACAAGGTATCTGCAAAAACTTGCCAGTATTCTTCTGGGATAAAGGCACGGATTTCACGTTCACGCTCGACCACCAGTTTTACCGCAACCGATTGCACACGGCCTGCCGATAATCCACGGGCAATTTTTTCCCATAGCAATGGTGAAACCATAAAGCCTACGACACGGTCAAGGAAACGACGTGCCTGTTGTGCATTAACACGGTTTAAATCGAGGCGTGTTGGCTGTTTAAACGCTTCCTGAATGGCATTTTTAGTAATCTCGTTAAAGACCACACGGTGGTAACGGCTGTCATCTCCACCAATCACTTCTCTTAAATGCCAAGCAATCGCTTCCCCTTCTCTATCCAAATCCGTTGCGAGATAGATTGCATCGGCATCTTTGGCGAGTTTTTTCAGTTCAGCAACCACATGTTCTTTGCCAGGCAGCACTTCATAATGGGCAATCCAGTCATGTTCAGGATCAACACCCATACGGTTAATCAGTGCAGACTGGGCTTTTTCCGCTTTTTGCTGGTCAGTCAGTTTGACACGCGTTGCAGGCTTCTTTTCAGTAGACTTCGCTCCGCCTCCTGTCGGTAAATCACGCACATGACCGACCGATGACTTCACCACAAACTGTGAACCTAAATATTTATTAATTGTTTTCGCTTTTGCAGGCGACTCCACAATCACTAAGGCACGTTTCTTTGCAGCAGATGCGGAAGCTGCTGTGCTTTCTGAAGCAGAGCGTGGAGTTTTCGCCATAATAAATCGTTTTTCCTGTGTTCAATCAATAAATTAGCGCTGAGCTAATTCATGTAAATAAGTTTTTATCTGTTCAAGCTGTGTGGCTTTTAAGTCAGTTTCTTCATCCCAATATAGCCCAACACAGTTTGCCTGCATATCAATAGCATAAACTCCTTTTAATGCAATGGTTAAATCATTAAATTTCTGATCACCTTGCACCACCTGAAGCTTGCCATCTACCACTCGTGCACGCATAAGTGGTAAGCGGGCATCTGGAATCAGGACACTATAATAGGCCACCATACTGGCACGCTTTTCCGATGCCATTGGAATTTTTGTCCATTCTGGCGCTGCGATTAAGCGTGGATGCAAGCCCATTTTTCGTGCCTGATCACGCATCATGCCCAATGCTTTTTCTCGTGGACTAACACGTAAGCCAAAAATCGAGCCAAGTACAAACAGTACAATCGCAACTGTGATCCAAATTCCAATATTACTCATAAAGTTGCCCAAAACATCCTTTTACTAGCGTTACATAAGTTGAATCAAAAAGGCAAGTTTTCCTTACAGTCTATATTCAGGACATTGATTTATCATTCAAACTGGAATATATCGCAGTCATCAAACCTTATTATTCTCAAGTTTAAAATATGATTGATGTCGGAAATATACAATAAATACATGACTCAGTTTTGACTGTAAATATGAATGACTTATTTTATCGTGGCGAATAGCTTAATAATGCGGCGGTTTATCATTCACAGGATCAAAAGCTGCAATACCTTCCGATAAATCAGAAGATTCAACCCGACGATATAAAAGTTGCATCTGTTTTTTTAAATCGGCAATTTCTTGCGTCTGAATTGCCAGTTGTTGATTTAATTGTTCAACTAAATCATCTAAAAATGCAATTCGGACTTGCAAATCTTCAATGGGTGCGGAAAATGACGCGTGATCATCAAAATTTTGTGGTTTAGTCATTTCAGACCTCATCTGAACTTTTAGGAAACATTATGGCCTATATTACTTTAAGGGATGTCCATCTCGCATTTGGCGGACCTGCCTTACTCGACGGCGCGAACTTTAACCTGGAACGTGGCGAACGAGTCTGTTTAATTGGTCGTAATGGCGAAGGTAAGTCTACTTTATTAAAACTGATTGAGGGAAGCCTGTTGCCTGATAACGGCGAAGTTTCCATTCAAAACGGTTTAACTGTTTCAATGTTAGCCCAAGATGTCCCAATGGACTCCGGTAAAGTTGCTGATATCGTTGCCGACGGTGCAGGCGAAGCAGCCAATGTCTTAAAAGAATATCATGAAGCTAGCGATGCCTGCGTGCTAGGCGATATGGAAGCCTGTGATCGTATGGGCATGCTTCAGCACAAACTCGATCAACTCGATGGCTGGGCACTCGAAAACAAGGTGAACTCGATTCTCAGTAAAATGGGACTTGATCCAAATGCTGATCTGGCAGATTTATCAGGCGGACGTAAACGTCGCGTATTATTGGCGCGTGCGTTACTGACTCAACCCGATGTCCTGTTACTGGACGAACCAACTAACCATCTCGATGTTGAAAGTATCGAATGGCTCGAAAAATTCTTACTGGATCAGAATAATCTAACCCTGCTCTTTATCTCGCATGACCGTTCATTTGTGGACAGCATCGCAACTCGTATTGTCGAACTGGATCGCGGTATTTTGCGTAGCTACGAAGGTAACTATTCACGTTATCTCGACCTCAAAGCACAGCAAATGGAAGCAGAAGAAAAGCAAAATGCTTTATTTGATAAAAAGTTAGCTGAAGAAGAAGCATGGATTCGTCAAGGTATTAAAGCACGTCGTACCCGTAACGAAGGTCGTGTCCGTGCCTTGAAAGACTTGCGTGAACAGTCTAAGGCGCGTCGTTCACAACAAGGCAAGGTCAGCATGGCAACCCAAGAGGCGAATCGCTCTGGTAAGCTGGTGTTTGAAATTGAAAACTTAAGCGTGAGCTACGACAGCAAAGCACTGATTAAAGATTTCTCTGCAATCGTGTTGCGTGGCGACCGTATCGGTTTGGTCGGTGACAATGGTGTCGGTAAAACCACCTTGATCAAAGCCATTCTGGGTGAAATCGAGCATGGTGGTTCAGTCAAGACTGGTACGCAACTTGAAATCGCTTATTTTGACCAGTTACGTAATGCGCTCGATCTTGAAAAGACCGTGATGGCGAACGTTTCAGAAGGCTCAGACTTTGTCGATGTGAATGGTAACCGCCGTCACATCTATAGCTATTTACAAGACTTTTTATTCTCTCCAGAACGTGCGCGTACACCAGTAAAAGCGCTCTCTGGTGGTGAACGAAACCGTATTCTTCTCGCAAAATTGTTACTTAAGCCATCGAACCTGATTGTGATGGATGAGCCAACCAATGACTTGGATATGGTAACGCTTGAGTTGCTTGAAGAAATGTTATCCGAATACAAAGGGACCTTGCTGCTGATCTCGCATGACCGTGCCTTTATGGATAACGTTGTGACCTCAACGTGGGTGTTTGATGGCAAAGGGAATATTGATGAATACATCGGTGGCTATCAAGACTATCTAGAACAACGCCCAGACCAGAAAGTCGTTGATCAAAAAAGTGATGTCAAAAAAGCGCAGGCAAAAGCTGAAGCGGCTGCCGCAGCTGCTCTCGCTCCTGCACCAAAAAAAGTGAAGCTGAGCTATAAAGATCAGCGTGCACTTGAACAGCTGCCTGCTGAAATTGAAGCATTAGAAACTGAACAAGCCACATTATCAGCGAAACTGGCTGATGGTTCATGGTTTGTCAGCGATGCCAATGCAGCGACTCAAGCCAGCCAACGTCTCGCAGAAATTGACGAATTATTGCTAGAAAAGTTAGAGCGCTGGGATGAGCTAGAAAATCTAAGCAAAGGTAATTAAATCTTATATGAGCATCTATCTCTTGAGGATAGATGCTCTATTCCAACTCAAATCGCAGATTAAATCTTAAAATTATCTTTTAATGACTGATAAATATTAAAATTCTCATCATCAAAACATACAAAAATGACTTCCGTTATAAACTGACTCTGTTTTAATTGCTCAGCAATTGTTTTTAACGCAATTTGAGCAGCAAGCTGTTTAGGAAAACGATAAATTCCTGTAGAAATATTCGGAAATGCTACACTTTGTAGTTTCAAATTTTCAGCCAGTTTAAAACTGTTCCGATAAGCATTTTCCAATAATAAAACTTCATCGTGCTGTCCATCGACCCAAGTGGGCCCAACGGTATGAATGACATATTTCGCAGGCAAATTTCCAGCCGTCGTCACCACCGCCTCACCAACAGCACAACCACCCTGTTTTGCTTTTATTTTTTGACAATCTGCCAAAATCGCGGCGCCGCCTTTTCGGTGAATTGCGCCATCTACACCGCCTCCACCGAGCAACGAGGTATTCGCAGCATTCACAATTGCATCGGCCGTAATCTGAGTAATATCTCCCTGAATGATGTTTATCGTTTTCACCATAATCTCCTGATCGAAATAATGATTGATCTATCGACAAAAAGCATGCACTTTATCTTTTAGATTTAAAAGTGTACGCACAACTTGATCTAAGTTCCAATTCGCAAAAGATAAATCATCACAGAGAGTTGGGTTATTCAAAGCCAAGCGAGCTTTGATTATCGCGTTGCAGAATAAAAAAATAGGGCTGGGCTTGCTGTTTTAAATCCATCCAGCCCAATACGGTATTTTCATCTATTTTTCGAAACACATCGTGAATGGGCTTTTCATCGTAAATCATCGTCGCCGATATTTTCCCTCGAAACTCAGTCATTCTTAAGCGGGCTTTACTGTCTTTGGTTTTCAATAGTTTCAAACCACCAGCCAAATACTTACTGTTATTTTTCAAAAGGCTAAAATCGAGATTTAGAGGCAACCATTTCGGATCAAGGAAAAATAACGCTGTCTTCTTCGCATTGAGGAGCACTAACGGATATACCGTTTCCTGATCAATAAATAATTTCCCATACCAGTTTGCCTGCTCCAATAGACCATTCATCGGATGACCTGTTACCACCTCAAACCCTTTCCAGCGACCATACATAAATGGACAGTCAACCTCATCCAATTGATCATAAAACTCGATCATTTCCTGAGCATCGTTTTTCTTCCCTTGTGATATTTCCTGAATATTCATCATCCCTTCCTTTTTTTGTTTTATTGATCCTCAACTCAATCTGGATTGAGTCAGGTATGACCTGCATTGTATTACAGCTAAAGTAGAAACAAAGAATTTCTCATTCAATTTCCGCCGAGTAGCAACCGAACAAAAGCGTGTTGGCATATTCTCAGGCTCACTTCATGTTACACTGCTCCAAAATTCAACATTATTCACTCTACTAAGTTTATGAGTCAAAAGCAGTCTTATATACCTGGCGAATTTCAATGGGAATTTCTATTACCCAAATATTGGAAAATTTGGATCGCCATTTTTTTTCTTATGTTATTGGCCATTCTCCCATGGGCAATTCAGTGGCGCTTGGCACATGGCTTAGCGGGATTATTCTGGCATCTGCTCAAGTCACGCCGAAAAACCACACTTCGAAATCTGGAGCTGTGTTTTCCAGAATGGTCACCTGCGGAAGTCGAAGCCCAAGCAAAACAAGTTTTTGTCGATATGATGCTGGGTGTTTTTGAAACCCTGAATGCATGGTATTGCCCACAATGGTTTAAAGATCGTCACAGCATTGAAGGCCTAGAACATATTCATGAGGCCAAAGCTCAAGGCAAAGGCATCTTATTACTCGGCACACATAGTACCTTGCTAGATGCGGGCGGTTATATCTGCGCCCAGTATTTCGAGCCAGATGTGGTGTATCGACCGCAGAATAATCCGATGCTGGATATGCTGATTTATCGTTGCCGTGCAACCATTTATCAGCACCAGATTGATCATGATGATATGCGTGGTTTGATTCGCCGCCTAAAAGACGGTGGTGCAATCTGGTATAGCCCTGATCAGGATTTCGGTCTCAAACAAGGCGTGATGGCCCCTTTCTTTGGTGTCCCTGCCGCAACGGTCACGGCACATCGTCGCTTATTGAAAATCTCGAAAGCTGTCGCGATTCCGCTGTATTTCTATCGGTACGGAGATGTGCGTAATCCACAATACAAAGTCCTGATTGAACCGATTGTGGACAATATGCCAAGCGAAGATGAAGTGAATGATGCGATCCGAGTGAATCAGATTATTGAAGCGCAATTACGTATCGCACCGACGCAATGGATGTGGTTCCATCGCCGTTTTAAAACCAGAGCCGAAGGCTACGAAAAAATCTATTGATACGCAAAGAGCCGATCCATTGTAATGAATCGGCTCTTTTTTCAATGAGGAAAAGATAAATATTAGTTCGGGAAAATCACGCCTGAGCTTAAATCATAATAAGTCGGATTATTGCTATAAACCGATCCCAATTTCACATTAATAAACCAACCTAAATTACCCTGATCTTGTAAGCGGTTTTGAACCTCGCTTGGTAAGTCTAGTTTGTGAATCGCATCTTTTTTAAAGACCTTAGATTCAATATTGGCTGTGCTCGCACTATCACGTTCAAATAAATAGCCTTGGGTATTAAAGAATCCAAGTGCATTGCCCTTATCAATCAGGTGATAGCCTTCCGCAGCCTGCTGTTTGAGCAACAAGTCTAGTTTGGTTGGATTATCATCATAAAATCCTGCTTCTGTTTCTGGCATTTCGAAATAACGATATGCATAGGTTCCATTATGGGTACTACTGTTCACACAGGTTGGCACATAAAATGTGCCATCGGTTGTGCCGTTATTGGTAAAAGTACTACCAGCAAAAATTAACTTACAGCCCTGTGCCCCCAGCTCATTAAATGTTGCCAGAATATTAGCGCGACTGGTATCGGTTAAGAAGCGGTTATCATAAGTATAAGTTGCTGGTTTTTTATCATTTTTAACAAATAAATATTTATAAGTATAGCTTGGTGACTCACCCAATGATGACTTATACGCAAAGCCAGCTTTACCTTGTTTTTTAATCTCAGCCAACCAAAACAGATAAATGTTAATAACCACATTGGTTTTGACATCAACAATTTTATAGCTGTAAGTATCCGTCGAAGCATTATTTTTCACATATAAGTTTTTAGGTTCTGGAAAATCACTATTGGCTTTTTTTACATCCAGAGAATTACTAGCTAAAGCAAAGCCCTGACGCCCCTGCTCATTGGCTTGCGCTAGAAAATTTTCAAAAGAGCTTTGGTTATCTAACAAGCGATAACTTGCAGTTGCATTTTTTACAGTCGGTTTGAATAAGCTATAACCCTCAACATTGGTACGGGTATAACAAGTGACGGTTCTCGATGGATCAATAGCATCCATATAAGCTTGAATATCCTTGATTGAGGCCGTTGCTGGTACATCACACATACCCTCACCTTTAAACCCATAAGCAGCGGCAATACCATTCTGACGATATCGATCAATATATTTCACCCGATTCGCTGTGGTCGTCCCACTGGTTTCAGTTGGCAAAATGTCAGTAATCAACGCATCATCAGAAGCAACCGCATAATTTTTAATAATGGCGCCTGTGCAATCTTCTTTTTCAAATTGACGCGTTTCTTCCGTAAAACGAACGCTGTTATCTGAAGTCTTATACACAGTTAAGTTTGTTCGTGCCCCTTCATGGCAAAAGCCGCCTAGCCAAGAACCGACAAAGCGATCGGCCACGACTGGGGTCGGTGTTGGAGTTGGTGTAGGTGTTGGGGTCGGTGTAGGCGTTGGAGTTGGTGTAGGCGTTGGAGTCGG